>CAMLKY010000111.1 GCA_946480545.1 uncultured Acidobacteriota bacterium | reverse complement strand
ATGAGCTCCTCCTTTCGTTTCAGGAACTCGTTAAATTGTTCGCCGATCTTCTTCTCCGACCATGCGGGCAGGGCCGAGTTGAAAAGCCAGTGAGAGCTAATTCCAGTAAAGACGACACCGAGCCCGGCACCGACGGCCATCGAAACACCGGTCGTCGCCGCTTGCAGCGGATTTTCCTGAACCCATCCGGAAGCCTTTGAGAGCGACTTGAATGCTGAATCGACCGTTCTCGTAAATCCCGCGCCGAAATTGAACGCGCGCGACACGCGTTTAGCGTTTGCACCTATCGTGTCCTTCGCGTCATCGAAAATTCCGCCGGCTTTCTCGGCCGCAACGCCCAGCACTTCGCTCGCAGCTTTTCCGGCAGCGGTCACCACATCACCCGCTCTCCCGCCTGCGTCTTCGGCGACCTCACGTATCGGTTCACTCGCCGTCCAGGCCTGCTTGCCGACATCGCTCTTCTCGGCTTCGGACTTGATCTTCTCAGCACCTTTTTGAGCCACATCGGCCACGGCCCTGGCTCCTTCCTCGATCTTATCTTTCAGGCCCAACTGCTTATCGATCTCACCGAACTTCTCGCGAGCCTCACGCTGCCATTTATCGAATCGTTCCTTGTAATCGCTCATCGTTAATTGCTCCCGTCTCACAAATACGAACCGCCAAACGCAATTGTTCGCTTTGATGCGAAAGCATCGTCAGCCTTTGTATAATTAGCATCCCGAGGCGGCCCGACACAAGACTTTTCCCGCTCGGCTATGCATTTCGCCGTGTGGTAATCTTTCGGTAAGAAGGTTTTATGACGGTCGTAAAATGCCCGCAGTGCGGCAAGGAGACGACATTCGAAGGCAACGAGTTTCGTCCGTTCTGCTCGGAACGGTGCAAGCTCCTGGATTTCGGAGCGTGGGCCGATGAGGAGTACGGCCTGCCCGCTGAAACAGCGTTACCAACCGAAGAAGAACTGGCGGAGCTTGAGGAGCAGCTAAGGGAGAGAGACGGAAAATGACATCGATGCTTTTTGCACCGACCGGTGAAACGATGGGTCTCATCACCGCTGTCGTGTTCTTCCTTGTTCTGGTAGCTGCTGCCTACGTCGCATTCAAAGCCCTCAGGAAGACGGTCAAGATGGCGATCCGGATGATAATCGTGCTTGTCATACTTGTGATCGCCGTCATCGGAAGTGTATCGCTCTGGTATTTCAGCGCCGACGGCGTGCAGAAACAAAAGCCGCCCGCCGAGCGAAAGCAACGATAGAGATCGCGGATTGCCGATTGCGGACTGCGGATTTCGTGCTGCTACACGACAGATCCGCAGTCCGCAATCCGCATTGAGACTGTGCCCCTTATGGATGAGATCGCGTCAAAGAGCAAGGGCCGGTTCTGGCACCGTTACCGCGGTCTTTCGCCGACCGTCTTTGCACTTAGCGCGGTAAGCTTCCTGAACGACACGTCGAGCGAGATCATTTATCCCCTGCTACCCGCATTTCTCGCACTCACGCTTGGAGCCACTCCATTTGCGATCGGTTTGATCGAGGGATTTGCCGAATCGGTCGCCAGCATCCTGAAGCTTTTCTCCGGCTATCTCAGCGATAAATTCGGAAATCGTAAGCTGCCCGTATTTGCCGGTTATGCGCTTGCCGCGATCGTGCGTCCGATTCTCGCTTTTGTTACCAGTTGGCAGCAAGTACTGGTCGTGAGGATGGCCGACCGGATCGGGAAAGGTATCCGTGGAGCTCCGCGCGACGCTTTGCTTGCATCGACGGTCGACGAAAACAAGCGCGGTCTCGCATTTGGTTTCAATCGCGCCGCGGATCACCTTGGGGCCGTCGTAGGGCCGGTGGTGGCGTTTCTACTTCTCACATATCTCGCGGCCGATCCGGCAACGCCGACCGCGCGCGAGTACCAGCAGGTCTTCCTGTTCGCTTCGATACCGGTCGCGATCGGGCTGTTCGTGATCGTGTTTTTCGTTCGCGAAGAGAAGAAGCCGGTCGCGCCGCCCGATGAGCCGCCTATTAAATTCTCGCTCGCAGCCTTCGATTCCAATTTCAAAAAGTTCCTGGTCGTGATAGCACTATTCACGCTCTCAAATTCCACAGACGCGTTTCTGCTCTTGAGGGCCGAGCAATCGGGCGTTGCTCCGGCGATGCTGCCGCTGCTGTGGATGGTCTTACACTTTAGCAAGGTCTTTAGCTCGATCATCGGCGGCGATGTGTCCGATCGAGTTGGCCGCAAGGCAACGATCACAGCCGGGTGGATCATTTACGCCCTTGTTTACCTCGGCTTCGCATTCGCAGATACCGCGTGGCAAGCGTGGGTGCTGTTTATAATTTACGGATTGTATTTCGGACTAACGGAAGGGGTAGAGAAGGCTTTTGTCGCCGATCTCGTCGCCGATGAGAAACGCGGGACCGCTTTCGGGCTATACAATCTCGCCTACGGGATCACGGTGTTTCCCGCCTCATTACTGTTTGGCTATGTCTGGAGCGAAGTAGGCGCCGCGACGGCATTCATCATGAGCGCATGCATCTCAGTCGCAGCCGGGATAGCGTTCCTGATCCTGATACGTCCAAGGGTCGAAACTCCGAGTTAGGTTCACAGGTCAGAACCGCACAGCGGTAGCGACCGGTGCTCTCAATACAATCCGGTCGAGTGCTGATCGCAAGAATTAACCGCGGATAACGCGGATGACACGGATCAAATCCGATCTGATCATTCTGATCCGCGTCATCCGCGTAAATCCGCGGCTAGAAATTCTCAGCTGCGGAATCCCCGGTCGCTACCGCTCGCGGTTCTGACCTGTGCGACTGGCGGTTCACTCTTAATCATTGAGCCTTATCGAGCTCACCATGTTCCTGAATACTGAGTTGTAGCTGTACGCTTCGTTTTGCGGGACTACCGTAGCGACGAAGAAGAGATCGCCACTTCGAAGCTGTGCCGTGTAGACAGTCACAACCTCGGTGTCGCCGGTTACCGGAGAGCGTCCCGATAGGACCGTCGCATACCCGTTCCGGCCGGCGACCGTCGTCCGCTGCGTACCTCCCGATTGTCGAAGATACGTGTTCGCCTGCAGCAGCTCATTGATGTAATCGCGGCTCGCCTGGGCGACGTTAGTTGAGTTGCTTCTTGCCGCGCCGATCATCGCACCTTGCGTTATCCCATCATTTCCGTACGCTCCTTCGGGCGCAAACCAGATCTGTCCGCTCGTATTGAATTCGCGCCAGTTCGACGGCACATTCACGGTCATTGCACTGTTCGAGAAAACTCGTGTGCGCGATGACGGCGGCGGGATGGTCCGGGAATAGTTCCCGCCCATGCTCGGCGTTTGCGAGACTCCGCCGGTGCGCTGATATTCGCGCTGGATCTCAGACATGCTTCGTGCACGCGGCATGCTTCGCAGCCGTTCCTGCACGCGCGAGAACTCGCGGGTCACCTTGATCGGGTTCTGAGACACGTTCAGTAAACCGGCCTCGCGATTTATGTTCTGATATCGATTGCCCGGGTTCGGGTGACTACTCAGCCATTCCGGAGCCCGTCCGCCGCCGCTCTGTTGCTCGATGGTGCGGAACATGTTGGCGAGATCGCGCGGATCGTAGCCCGCGTTCGCCATGATCTGCGAACCGAGGATGTCAGCCTGTGTTTCGTAATCGCGGCTGTAGCGGAGGAAATAGCCGGCTGCGAAGATCTGGCCTGCCTGTGCGCCCGCCTGTCCGCCCAGAACAGCTCCGCCCAGGATCGCTCCGATACCGAGTATCTGATTCAGGGGATTATTGACCTTTGTCTGCTGTGCCGTAGCGTGTCGAAGTGCGACGTGGCTGATCTCATGTGCCATCACGCCCGCCATCTCGCCCTCGTTCCGCGCCGCTTCGATCATTCCGCGATTGACGTACATCGGTCCGCCCGGCAGGGCGAACGCGTTGATGTCGCGTGCGTTGACGACATCGAACCTGTAATTGAACGCCGGCTGGTTGAACTGCTGGGGGATCGCGGCGACAAGGCGTTGGCCGACGCTCTCGACGTAGCTCTGCGTCTGGCTGTCGTTGAGCATCGGGAATTGTTGCTCGACCTGCCGCGACGCATCGCGACCAAGCTTTATGTCGTCCTGGACCTTGTATTTGTTCTTCGGCATCGAGACACGTGTCTGCGCGGCGAGCGGCAGCACGGCCAGCGTCCAGATGACGAGTGCCGAAACGAAGCTCCTGGTAAGTGCGAGTTTCTTCATCTTTCCTCCTGAATGTGATCGATCCCAAGTTACGCGAGAAGAGAGAATCAATCGCTGATTGGCGGGGTTTTGATGTGTTTCGGGCAGGGCCCGTTTGCCCGAAAACCTGCACATGCTGGTCACACGAACCCGACCGCTTGTTAAGTAGATGTTAATTGCATGTTAACTCGGGAACCCTCTGCCGCGAGTTACGATTTTACCTTACCTATAATTCTCCTTTCGATAATTAAGTAGATATTTCACATCTTTATCAGGAGATCGTAATGAATTTCAGGACAACGGTTTTATATTTCACGGCCGCGGTAGCACTGGTGTCGCTGGCCTGCAGCGGACAAAAGATGGGGCAGGGGACGAGCGGACCGGCGCACGCAAATGGAGCCATGCAGCTTCAGGGCTCGGGGGCTACATTCCCGAAACCCATCTATGAGAAGTGGGTGAGCGAGTTCGGAAAGGCGAACCCGAATATCCGGATCGATTACCAGGCGACCGGATCAGGCGCCGGGCAAAAGGCGGTGATCGCGAAGACGGCAGACTTCGGTGCGTCGGATGATCCGATGAGCGACGACGATCTGAAAACTGCGTCCGCCGAGATCCTGCATATTCCGACGGTCCTCGGCGCGGTCGTTCTGACTTATAACCTGCAGGGCGTCACGCGACCGTTGAAGCTTTCGGGAACGACGATCGCGGACATCTATCTTGGAAACATCAAGAAGTGGAATGATCAGCGACTCGCCGCGGACAATCCCGGCGTGACGCTTCCGGATGCCGACATCCTTCCCGTGTACCGGGCCGATTCAAGCGGAACATCCGCGGTGTTCACGGATTTCCTTTCGAAGACCTCGGCCGACTGGAAGTCGAAGGTCGGAACCAACAAACAACCGAGCTGGATCACGGGCGTAGGGGTCGGTGCAAAAGGCAACGACGGCGTCATGGGACAGGTGAAACAGACTCCTAACTCCATCGGATATGTTGAGCTGACATTTGCAAAGGCGAACACACTTCCGGTCGCGTTGGTTCGAAACAAGTCTGGCGATTTCGTCGAGGCAAGTATCGAAACTGTGAAGGCCGCGGCTGCCGGGTCGGTTGCCACGATGCCCGACGACCTCCGCACACAGATCACCGACGCAGAGGGCGCGGGCGCCTACCCCATCGCGAGCTATACGTACATTCTCGTTTACAAAGATCAGCCGGACGCGGCAAAGGGCAAAGCCCTCGTCGACTTTCTTTGGTGGGCGCTTCATGACGGAGAGAAATTCGCCGCCGAGCTCCATTACGCACCGCTCCCGGCGGAAGTGCTCAGGAAAGTAGAAGCGAAGATCAACTCGATCACGAGCGGCGGGAGGCCGTTGAGATAGACACGGAAGGATGACCGGGACCGGCACAACAGGCGATCGGATATTTCGCGCGCTCCTACTTGTAGCTGCGTCGAGCATTCTGCTGATCGTGGTCGCGATATTTGTCATGATGACAAACAGCGCGCTCCCGAGTCTCGAGCGCTTCGGATTCGGATTTCTCATCGGCCGGGAATGGAAGCCCGCACAGGAAGAGTTCGGTGCGCTGCCGTTTATCTACGGGACCGTGGTGTCGTCGTTAATAGCGCTTATGCTGGCGGTACCCGTTTCGCTAGGTATCGCCATCTTCCTCGTCGAACAGGCCCCAAGGAAACTCGCCCGGCCAATAGCGTTTATCGTGGAACTGCTCGCCGCGATCCCATCGGTTGTGTACGGGTTGTGGGGGATATTCGTCCTCGCACCGTTCATCCGGAACTATCTCGGCCCTCTGCTTCAGAACAACCTCGGATTCATACCGCTCTTTCAAGGGAGGCTGACAGGCATCGGGATGATTACGGGTGCGATCATTCTCGCCCTCATGATCACCCCGATAATCACAGCCGTCGTTCGCGATGTGCTTGAAGCGGTTCCCACAACACAACGCGAAGCCGCACTGGCACTGGGTGCGACGAAGTGGGAAACCACGGTGATCGTTCTCGGAAACGGGGCATCGGGCATCGCCGGGGCTATTGTGCTTGGCCTGGGACGTGCGATCGGCGAAACGATGGCGGTGACGATGGTGATCGGTAACTCGCCGCAGATCACGGCTTCACTCTTTGAACCCGCGAACACGATCGCATCGTTGCTCGCGGCTAACTTTGCCGAGGCCACGGACAAGCTCTACCTAAGCGCTCTTATCGAGATCGGGCTGGTCCTGTTTCTGGTGACATTCGTGGTGAATGCGTTCGCGAAGCTCTTGATAATGAGTGTCGCGCGCGGCAGAGGGTAGGGACGGTACGAGTGGACTGGGGAGAATGGGAGAGATGACTAGGGGATGACGAGCGGACTTCATAGGAGACGACGGATCGTGAACGGGGTTATGACGACCCTGACGGCGACGTGTGCGCTTTTGGCGACGCTTGTCCTGCTAACGATCATCTCGTACATCGCCGTTCGTGGTGCCTCGTCCTTGAGCTTCGAATTCCTTGTCGATACGCCGAAACCGGTGGGCGAAGGAGGCGGG
>CAMLKY010000110.1 GCA_946480545.1 uncultured Acidobacteriota bacterium | reverse complement strand
CACCCCGTCATCCGCCTCGCGGCGGATGACTTCCCCTCCTTTAGAAGGAGGGGAGCTTGCATCCCGCAATCTCGCCGCTACCCCTCCCGGTTCTGACCTTTGTCTTCGGCGTCCAGCAACGCTTTCTTCCTCTCGATTCCCCATCGATATCCGGCGAGCTTTCCATCCGAACCTATCACCCGGTGACATGGGTTTACGAGTGCGACTGGATTCGTTGCGCAAGCACGCGCCACGGCCCGGACCGCTTTCGGGTTTCCGACGGCTTCCGCGATCTGTGCATACGATCGAGTCTCGCCGTAAGGGATCTTTCGAAGTTCGGACCAGACACGCATTTGGAACGCGGTGCCCCGGATATCAAGCGGGAGCGCGAGTATGGTCCTCTCACCTCGCAGCCCGCGCAATATCGAATCCACAGCCGCTGCCAGAGATTGATCGTCGCTCGTGATACTGGCTGCGAAGAATTCCCCTTCGAGCTCACGTCGCAGTTCTTCCTCGGAATCGCCGAAACTGACGGCACAGATACCGCGTTCGGTGGCCGCCACCATGAGCTTCCCCAAGGGCGAATCGGCGATCGTGTATTTGATCTCGACACCGGCTCCGCCTTTCTTGTAAACGGCGGGTGTCATCCCGAGCTTTTCACCGGCCTTTTCATAAAGCGAGCGGCTCGAGCCGAAACCACTGTCGTAGAGCGATGTCGTTACGTCGCTTCGTTTCACATTCTTCTTAAAACTCTCGATTCGCATCATGTCGATGATCTCCTTTGGTGAAAGCCCGATCGCGGACTTAAGTGTTTTCTGCAGGTGCCCGCTGCTGACGCCGAGTTCGACCGCAAGCTCATCGACGGTCACTACATCTGTCGTCAATATCTCGAACGCCCGCGCGATCAACTGTGCGGACGGCGAAAGCACGCGATCCTGTTTCGGTTTGCACCGAAGGCATGCCCGAAAACCCGCATCTTCAGCCTGCTGCGGCGTCATAAAGTACGAGACATTCTGCGGCTTTGGAGTCCGCGAAGAACACGAAGGCCGGCAGAAGATACCGGTTGTCTGGACGGCGAAGTAAAACACCCCGTCAAAATCCCGGTTCTTCGTTTCCACAGCCCGCCATCGCCAATCTATTCGGTCGTCCATCATGTGATCGAGTTTATTGATATGCGTAGCCGCATTCTATCCGATTTCGGTTGTGTAATTCTTACCCGAAAGCGCCGGCAACATTCGCAGGTCCGGAAGGCCCGCTTGCGGCCGTTCAAGGTAGCCTGATCAGGACTTGCCGGTCCACAGGTTTTTGGTAACACTTAGTGCTTTATGGCGCAAGATTGAGCGGCCGCAAGCGGACCTTCCGGACCTGCGAACCTGGCCGGCGCTGCAGATGCAGACTTCATCATTCCCCCCGTATTTGCTATCTTTATACCTTGCCCCAACAGCATTAATACTTGATTTTCAGGACTTATTGAATGGCCACTGCAGCAGAAGAAACCAGCAAGAAGAATTCGAAGACCAACGGCAAGGTTGTCGCCGCCAAAGAGAATGCCGGCGACGGCTATATCGACACCGAAAAGCGTCAAACTTCGGCGAAGGCGGCGGCGAATGAGCCGGCTTCGGCGGCGACCAGAGAGGCTGCGGCACAGATCGATCGCACGCGCGGTCTCGATAAGGAAACTCTGATCGGTCTCTATCGAACTATGTACCTTTCCCGCCGGATCGATGACAAAGAGATCCAGCTAAAAGGTCAGAACAAGATCTTCTTTCAGATCTCCGGTGCCGGTCATGAAGCCGCGCTTGTCGGCGCCGCACTGGCGCTCAAGCCCGCTTACGATTGGTTCTTCCCCTACTATCGCGACCGCGCCCTGATGCTCGGTTTGGGAATGACGGCCCAGGAGATGTTGTACTCCGCGGTCGGTGCCGAAGTCGACCCGAACTCGCATGGGCGGCAGATGCCTTCGCACTGGGGCCACAAAGACCTGAATGTTCCGTCGCAGTCCTCGTGCACCGGCACACAGGCATTGCATGCGGTCGGCGCCGCCGAAGCCTCGTATCGGGCGTCGCTGGTGAAGGAGCTTCAGGATAAGATCGTCGGATTCAAAGGGGACGAAGTTGTCTACATGTCTGTCGGCGACGGCACGACCAGCGAGGGCGAATGGTGGGAAGCTCTCAACACTGCATGTAACTTGAAGCTGCCGGTCATCTTCTGCGTCGAGGATAACGGCTACGCCATCTCGGTTCCGGTCGAAGTCGGGACTGCAGGCGGTGACATATCGAAGCTCGTATCCGGATTCCCCGATCTCTACATCCAGAAGTGCGATGGGACCGATCCGCTCGAGTCGTACGAGACATTCAAGCGTGCGGTCGACTATTGCCGTGCTCGTAAAGGTCCGGCGTTCGTCCACGCAAAGGTGATCCGTCCGTATTCGCACTCGCTTTCTGACGATGAGAAACTGTACCGCCCCGATGAGGAGCGACAGGCTGATGCCGCGATTGACCCGATCAAGACATACGCCGAATTCCTGATGACCGAAGGCATTGCATCGAGCGAACAGCTCGAGGCTTTGCGAAAGCAGGTCGACGATGAAGTAAACAAGGCGGCCGATATCGCGATCGAAACTCCGCAGCCTGCGCCCGAGAGCGCTCTTCGCAATGTCTTCTCGCCGGATGTCGATCCGACCGATCGTCAACTTTTCGATACCGAAGATGGAGCAGAGTTGTCGGGTAACGCCGGTACGATGGTCGATCTCATCAATCGCTGCATGCACGAAGAAATGGAACGCGATCCGCGGATCGTTATCTTCGGAGAGGACGTCGCCGATGTCTCGCGCGAAGAATATCTCGAGCAGGTAAAGGGCAAAGGCGGCGTGTTCAAGGTGACGGCGAACCTGCAGCGCAATTTCGGCTCGGCACGCGTGTTCAATTCACCGCTTGCCGAAGCGAACATCGTCGGGCGTGCCGTCGGTATGGCGATCCGGAATCTCAAGCCGGTCTGCGAGATCCAGTTCTTCGACTACATCTTCCCGGCGATGATGCAGATCCGAAACGAGGTCGCGCTCACCCGTTGGCGCTCGGACGGCGACACGAAATGCCCGATGGTCATTCGCGTTCCCGTCGGCGGCTATCTAAAGGGCGGTGCGGTATATCACTCGCAGTCGGGTACGACACTGTTTTCGCACACGCCGGGTTTGATGATCGTCTATCCGTCGAACGCCCTCGACGCGAACGGCCTTCTGCGAACTGCCATCCGCTGCGACGATCCGGTTCTGTTCCTCGAGCACAAGCATCTTTATCGACAGGTCTACAACAAGTCGCAGTACCCGTCGAAGGATTTCCTGATCCCGTTCGGCAAGGCGAAACGTGTGCGTGAAGGCAACGATGTTTCGATCATCACCTATGGCGCTTTGGTCGAGCGATCGAACCAGGCGGCAAAGCGGTTGGAAGCGCAGGGTGTTTCGGTAGAGATCATCGATCTACGCACGCTGGTTCCGTACGACTGGGAGGCTGTGGCCGAATCGGTCAGGAAGACATCTCGCGTGATCGTCGCTCACGAAGATCCGATCTCATACGGCTATGGTGCTGAGATCGCGGCGCGTATCTCAGACGAGCTGTTCGAATATCTCGATGCACCCGTCCGCCGCGTCGGTGCGACCGATACGTTTGTCGCCTACGCCCCGCAGGTCGAAGATTTCATCCTGCCGCAGTCGGAAGATGTCGAAAAGGCTGTGCAGGAGTTGATGAAGTATTAATCTTCTTTCTACCGCAGAAACGGCGAGACGAGGAGATTGTTAAAAACCCGGCTTCTCTGCGGTAGAAAAATATTCTAGCCGCGGATTTGCGCAAATGACGCGGATCAGAAGGAAAATCTGATCCGCGTCATCTGCGTTTACCCTCGGCTAAGATCTTCTACTCTGCATGTGCGTCGTGCAATTTTGCGATCGCGAGGAAGCTGGGGAAGCCGCCCGGGATCTCATTATGCTCCAGCTCGCCGCCGCAGATCGCGAAGCTCATTCCCGATCTTCGGAATTCCGCTTCTTCGATCTCGTTTCGGAAATTGAACTGCGGGATCACCGACGCGAACGCCGCCTCGACCGAACCGTTCTTTCTCGGCAGCAGCTCGTCACGCATCGCGGTATTGTAGGCGAACGCCGCCATGATCACGGCTGAACGTTTGAGATCTTCCTCGAGAATCCGATCCGAGACGTCCTGCGTTGTGTGCCAGGTGCGTGTGAAGTATTCGACCTGGTCCTGGATGAACTGGAATCCCGGAAGCCCAACCGCGTCGAACGCGAGATGATCGGTTCCGCCGACCGAGTTGATCGAAACAGTCGTCGCACCGAAATCCTTGAACGGCGTGAGCCATTCCTTGAATATCGGTCGCAGAGCTTCGTTGCCCTGGAGATTGATCCCGCGGATCTGACCCGTTCCATTGTCCAGGTTGTAGTACGCCGCAAACTTCTCATGCGCCGGCTTCTTATTGATCGGGAACTTTTGTCCCGCGAGTGCGCCGAAGGTCTGTGCATCCGAGCCGTCGCCGACCGTTCCAAAATTCTTCGCGACATAACCGCGTGAGCCGAGCAGGCCCTGCTCTTCACCCGTCCACAATCCGATCCGGATCGTGCGACGCGGCTTCAAACCGCTGGCGGCGAGAATACGCATCGCCTCCATCGCGACCGTCGTGCCCGCGCCGTTGTCCGTTGCACCCGTACCGGAATGCCACGAATCGAGGTGAGCACCGACCATCACGACCTGATCCTTGAGATCGGTTCCGGGAATCTCGGCAATCGTGTTGTAGCCCTGAAGATCGTCGTCGTAAAACCGTGCATCGAGATCAACGGTCATCTTTACCGGCACACCCTGCTTCACCAGACGAACGATTCGATTGTACTGTTCAAGCTCGGCTGCGAGTTGCGGGATCGTCGCAGGTGCGTTCTTCGAAGCGACACGCAGACCCGGTGTGGGCGTTGCACCCGGAGCGAGCGGGGGAAGCGATGCTCCCATCACCCGAATTGTTCCGCCGTCAACGAGAAATCCGGAATCGACGAGTACCGCCGCGCCTTCCTCAAAATAGAAACGGTTTTTTCGCTGTGCGAACTGCTGGGCCGTGCGCTGCTCAGCACTCGGGGTCTGCTGCGCCTGCGGCTTTGGCGGCTCGGCAGCTTCCATCTTCGCCAACTCATCATCCGAGTTTCGCGAAGCTGTGGGCTTAAAGACATCCTGGACCGGACGCTCATTGGCGGTGAATACGATCGCGCCTTTTAGCTTGCCTTTGTACTTTTCCAGGCCCGCCTCATCGGTAGCATCGACATAGATGACCTCACCAGTGATCGGTCCGTTTGTCGACGGCGACCACGCTTTGGGATACGAGCGGAACGGCTGTGTCTCGTTTGCTGTCGAATAGGTCGCCGAGAACCGCTTCAATTCCCATCCGCGCCCGAACTCGCCCCATGGATCCACGGCCGCATTCTGCAATCCCCACTTTTCTAACTGCTGTTTGGTCCACTGATTGGCGCGTCGCTGGTTCGGCGAGTTCGTCAATCGCGGTCCGATGACATCTGTCAGATAGCGGATCGTCTTCATCGCCTCGGAGCGGTTCATGCCCTCCTCGCGAATCTTCGAGATCGCATCGGTGGAACCGTTCTGTTGCCCAAGCGAAACGACAGGCGCAAGGAGAGCGGTAAAGATAAATAGAACAATGACTCGATACATTTGTAAGAAACTCCTTATGAACTGATTAGCCACAGAGCATCCAGAGGGAAGACACCGGGACTGTGCCCGATGCTTTTCACCAACCCGCAAAACCTCGCTCTGTGTGCTCTGCGGCAGACCTGCGAAATGGCTGATCTGCGATACGAGACTGAGATAGGTAGACGTTAGCGTGAGGTTGCTTGACCCTGCAATCGATGGGTGACGAGATGATAGATTCCGGTGCCGAGCCGTTCAGAAAATCCCTCATCGACGAGTTGATGGTTCGCACGGCCCGATTCCCAGCGGTAGAATCCGAACACCCGCGAGAGGTCTCCGAGCAGCGTCATGCCGCACATTTCGAGATAGCAGCGTGCGAGCTCGCGTACCGCGGCCTCACGCGACAGCTTCATCTTCAGCTCTTCCGGAAACCGCGCGTCGGCGAGCGTCCAGATGTACGTGAACTTTGGGACGTAGAGAACCTGCTGCGGGACCACCTTCATCCGCCGCTGAAGCTCGTCGATCGCTTTTGTGAGATCCGCCTTTTCTTTGATCTTTGTTTCAGCACGGAGGTCGCTCGTCGCCATTTCCCATTCGCGACGCAACACCCGCAGCACTTTCTGCGCGTTTGCTGACAGCTCTTCTTTCTCTCTCGATTTAGGGACGCCCCAGAGCGCGTTGAAAACGGGGATCATCCGCCGAGCGAGAAACATCGAGTGACCTTTGACGAGCTTGCCGTAGTAGACGCGACCGCGTTTGAGCACCTCGTCCTTTAGCACCCACGCGGCACTCGCCTCCGGATCTTTCTGAACATTGCGCGGCATGTGTGCATCTCGGCGGCCGCATACGGCGATGTAAAGCGACGGCAGACCCTTGCGCGCATCCGTCAAGCCCAGGCAGAATCCGAGGTCCTCGACCATCGCTTCGGCCTCTTCGGCGGTCTCGATCCTAAGCGCATCCTCACGTCGCCATTTGCGATCGCGATATTGTTCGATTTCCTCCGGAAGGGTGCGCATCGGTGGGTAAAATATAGCAGACCGCTCGGCTATAAAAGAGCGGGGGCGACCACTCG
>CAMLKY010000109.1 GCA_946480545.1 uncultured Acidobacteriota bacterium | reverse complement strand
GAAACCAAATGCCATCAATATCAATTGCATGCGGAACGTTGTTAGTGCTGATCGGAATTCTCGGATACGTTAACGGAGTGATGACGAATCACGCTAGCCTGACGGCGCTGATACCTGCCGCGTTCGGGATCGTTCTTATTCTCCTTGGCGTATTTGCACGAATGCGTGAGGGTCTGCGAAAACATTTGATGCACGCGGCAGTTCTGGTGGCGCTGCTCGGGTTTATCATGACGGCGGGCCGCCTGCTTTCGCGGATCAGCGAGTTGACCTATTCAGCCGCAGTCGTCTCACAGGTTTCGATGGCTCTCGTATGTCTACTTTTCGTGGTGCTCGCGATCAAGTCTTTTGCGGACGCACGTCGGCGGAGCGAGCCTGCATGAGCTAAAGGTACGTCGAGGATTTGCCGCGCGGAATGCGCCAGACGGAGATCGATCGGAGAGGCTTTAAGCTGGCTTCGAGCTAATTAATCGCGGGCACAATAATTTTGTTCTCGTATTTCGCGGGCTATTCCTCACGCTCTTCATACGCAATCAAATTTTATCTCGACAACCAACCCATCTTCCTGATTTCTTGCGTCGATCCTTCCGCGGTGTGCCTTTACCGCACGCTCCGCGATCGCAAGTCCTAGCCCCGTACCGCCGGAGTTTCGGTCGCGTGCTTCGCCCACACGGTAGAACGGCCGGAAAAGATTCTCCAGCTCAGCCTCCGGAACACCGCCGCCGTGATCGCGAACAGATACCGTCGCCGTTCCGTCGCGGTTCTCCAGCGACACATCGACCGTTGTTCCGTCTCTTGTGTACCGAACCGCGTTGCGAAGTACATTTTCTACGGCACTCGCGATCAGCTCGTCGCTGCCCACGATGCTGCAATGATCGGTGTGCGTGATGCGTACCGATTTCCCGACCGCATTGGCCTCGAACTCAGCATCGGAGACCACCTGCTCAACGAGCGTCTTGAGATCGATCTCCTGACTCTCGAACTCCTGTGAGCCGGTCTCGAGCCGCGAAAGTGTGAGCAGCCGCGAGATCATCTCGTTCAGCCTGTTAGATTCCGCCTCGATCCGTTCCAGAACAGGCGCTGTATCACCGTTCGACTTCTGCTTGGCGATCTCAAGAGCGACGTTCATGCGAGCGAGCGGTGACCGTAGCTCGTGCGAAACGTCTCGAGAGAGTCGCTGCTGCGATGTCACCAACGACTCGATCCGCTCGGCCATTACGTCGAAATCCTTTGCGAGCACAGCCAGCTCGTCACGACGGTTTCCGACCCTGTCACCGACGCGTGTCGAGAGCTCTCCTTCGGCAAGCTTCTGCGTAGCACGCCGTATCTCCTGGATCGGTGACGAAATATACCCGGCGAGCGCATAGCACACGAGAACGGCGATCAGCAGAAGGGCGGCGTAGCGCATGTACCGAAGGTTCGACTCGCCAAAGAACGCAACTGGCCTGAGCCGGTCCCAGCGGATTACAAGCGCGTACTCGTCGCCGTTTGAAAGTTTGAAGCTCCTGGCAGTGATAGCTGTCTCGACCGAACTCAGCTCGAGCTGGACTGCCGCCGTCGAGAATGCACTGTCGATGATGCTGCGATAGTTGGAGACGTCATTTGAATCTGAAAGCCACAGCCTGCCATCGCGTCGGACGATATTAACCTCGGTCACAGTTTCCACGTCGCGAACATGCGTCAGGAACTCTTCGACGCCGGCATCACCCTGAGCGCCATGGATCTGCGTGATCGTTGCGGCGTAAAGATTCGTCTGGTTGCGAATGCTGCTCTGCCACCGGCTGGCGACCGGTTCTGCGACCGTCCAGTTCAAAAAGATCACCATGCCCACCATGACCGCGCACGCGACGAGGAACCATAGAAAGATCTTTAGGAACAGATTCATTGGACGGTGTAGATGTAGCCAACAGAGCGGACGGTCTTGATCCGTTCGGAACCGTCGGGCCGGAGGCCGAGTTTCTTGCGCAGATTGCTGATGTGCATATCGAGGCTCCGGTCATACGGCGATAGCCGCCGCTCGAGAACATTTTCGCTGAGGTCCTCTTTCTTCACGACACGGCCCGCCTCGCGAAGCAGTGCTGAGAGAAGGTCGAACTCGACCGACGTTACGGGAAGCTCTTCGCCGTTTCGTTTCACCGAGCGCGACGATGCAGAAAGCTCGAGATCGTCGACCTGAAGCTTCTCCACCGGCGGAGGTTCAGATTCGTCCGCAGAAGCACGCCTAAGTATCGCCCGCAGCCGCGCGACGAGTTCGCGTGGATTGAAGGGCTTTGGAAGATAATCGTCGGCTCCGATCTCAAGACCGACGATCCGTTCCATATCATCGCCGCGTGCCGTCAGCATCAACACGGGCAGACCCGATTTCTCGCGAAGATTCCGAAGCACGTCAAAGCCGTTGATCTTTGGAAGCATTACGTCGAGGATCGCGAGATCGAACTTGCCGGATAAGGCGCTCTCGAGGCCCGCCTCGCCGTCGTGCACAGCAGTCGTTTCAAATCCCTCGACTGTCAGATACTCCGATACCAGATCGCAAAGCTCTTCGTCGTCATCGATGATCAATACCTTGCTCATCCCGAAAATTCTAAATCAAAAGCCGTCCCGACGCCTGTCGTCTTACAATTCTTTACAGTGAACCAGCGGCCGCGCCGGCGATAAGCGTGAAGCGAACCTTCCCATCCCGATCGATGGCGACCAGGTCTGCCCGCTTTCCGACCTCGACGGACCCCCGCGTCGATTCGATCCTGAGTGTGCGAGCCGGATTAAGCGAAGCCATCATCGCAACCTCCGAGGTAGAAAACCCGAGACTTAACATTTGCTTAGCGGCGTCAAGCATCGTGATCACAGAACCGGCGATGCTGCCGCGTTCGTTTCGAGTCCGTCCCGCGTCCACCGAAACACGCTCGCCCCAGATCTCATAAGTTCCATCGCCCAGGCCCGTCGGCGCAACCGAATCACTGATAAGCGAAACATTGGTCGCGCCCTTTGCCTGACACGCAAACCCGAGCATCCTCGGCTCGACGTGAATGCCGTCGGCAATTATGTCGAAACCTACATCTGGCTTACTAAAGGCCCAGCCGACCACGCCCAGCTCGCGATGATGGAGCCCCGTCATCGCATTATAAAAATGCGTGAGATGCCGGGCACCATGTTCGAATGCAGCATCAAGGATCTCGACACTTGCTCGTGTGTGACCGATGGATGCTATCCATCCATTGCGGTCAAGGTCAGCGGCAAGGTCAACTCCACCGTCGATCTCAGGGGCGAATGTCATCATGTGAACGCCCGTTCGAAGCTTTGGCAACGAGCCGAGTTCGCCACCGGTATAGGTCTTGAAGAACTCCGGTCGCAACGCACCGCACATTTTCTCGCTCGCGAACACGCCTTCGTAATGCACGCCGACCGCCTGTGCGACCGGATATGCGGTTTGGACCTCCATCAGGCGATCGATCGTGGCAATCACACGTGCATAGTTCTCATCCGAATCTGGAACAAGCGTCGGCACCCAGGAGGTCACACCATGCGTCGCGAGAAATGTCGCTATCTCCATAAGCCCGTCAGTGTCTGCCGCGTTAACGTCGCACCCGACGGCGCCGTGGATGTGCATGTCGACGAATCCCGGGAAAAGCGTAAGACCGGTGCAATCGATCGTGTCGGCTTCGGCCGCGCCTTTTTCGCCGATATCGACGATCCTCCCATCGGACACAGTGATCGTGGAGGCCTCGCCGTTGGAGCCGGCGATCGTCTCGATGTTCTTCAAATGGAGGAGGGCCATACGTAGCGAATCTTACCAAAGAAAAAAGCCCGCGTCTCACGGTCGTGAAACGCGGGCGAGGTTGTTACAGAAAGAAGTTTACCAATAGAACTTCGCTCCGAACTGGAATGTCCGCGGATCGCGTGCGCTCGTCACTGCACCGAAATTGGTTGCGGTAACGTTAGTGCTTATGACATTGAAGTTCGTCCAATTGAAAACGTTGAATGACTCGGCTCGAAGCTGAAGTCTCATGTCTTCGTTGAAGTTGAAGTTCTTCGAAAGGGTAAAGTCGACACGGCGATTTGGCGGGCCTTCGATGACGCCTCGCGCAGCGGTTCCGACGACGTTTGGAATGCCCGAGTTTACCGTCGGGGGATTACCAGGCGGAGCAACAGGATTGGGCAGAAAACACGCGGTATTGAACCACTGCTGCTGACTCTGAGCGCCGCCTACATTGGGATCGCAGATGATCGTTGGGCGTCCACCCGCCACGAGTGCCGGGATGAATCCGAGACCTGCCGGATCGAAGGCCGACGTCGTGGCCGTAAACGGAAGACCCGTCTGATAGGTCGCAATTCCCTGGAACTGCCATCCGCCTAAAAGCAAACCGATCGGCCCGCGCGTGTTGTCAAAGAAAGGCAGATCGTACACCCAGTTCGCCGTCAGAATATGACGTCGATCAAGCTGGGCACGACCATAGTCGCCCTTGATGTTGAATGAGTCTTGCGGAGCGGTCGAACGATCTGTCTGATTATCGGATAGGTTCTTCGACCACGTGTAAGCAAGATTCACCTGCGAACTTCCTGAGAAGCGATGCTGACCGAACACCTGCATGCTGTGATAGTCCGAATTGAACCGCGGTTGGATCATATTGATCGAGCGATACCCACGATACGGCCGGTGCTGATCCAGTATGTTCGACTGGGCCGAGGAGAAGAATGCACCGCCGGCGACCTGGCACGGCACAGTCGGCGTCGTAGATGCACCTGTAGCACATCCGGTAGGTCCAAGCGAGATAGCGTAGCCGGCCGGAAGTGAGTTGCCGCTGCACGTCGAGAGACCAATGCTGCATGTACGGCGTCTTCCAATCGGACTGGACAGCCCGGATGTTCGGAGCGGTCGTCGAGGCCGCGACTGTACAGTTCCCTCCGGGAACCGGGTTCGCGATGTTTACGCCCGTGACCGTGCAAGTCTGCTGGTACGGAGGATTCAGGCCGATATGCTGCAGCAGCGTGCCGTTGAGCACCTGGTCATGATAGATGCCGTATCCCATTCGGACCGAAGTCTCGCCATTCTTGAACGGATCCCATGCCAGCCCGACGCGAGGCGCAAAATCCGTCTTCGGCGCATCGATAATGAACTTACCGTGCGGTGACGCGATCGGTGTGCAATTGAAGTTTGACGGGCCGGTAGTGTAGTTCTGCGCGTTAACTACCAATCCGTTGCAGAAGTTCTTACCAGCGGCAAAGACACGGTTACCAGCTCCGGTCACCAAAGGCGCCTGAGCAGGATCCCATAACTCAGGGATAAAGTTCGTCAATCTGCCGTTCTTGTCGTATGGCGATCCGAAAAACGAGTAGCGTACTCCGATATACAGCGTCAGGTTCGGCCTGAACTTCCACTCGTCCTGAGCATATGCTTCGAAAGTTTTCTGTCTAAAGTCGGCAGTATAGTCGAAGCTTGCCTGCGTAAACGTGGCATTCGTTCCGAGAAGGAAATTCGCCCACTGCTGTCGCTGCGTACACTGTGCGGTAGTCACGGGCGCCGTATTACACCCCGTCGCTATAACCGCACTCGTCGCCCCCTGCGTGTTAAAAGCGCTGTAGGAGCCTTCATTGTTTCCACCAAGAGCGTTTTCGTTCTTGCGATAACGCGAGTAGATGGTGCCGAACTTCATCGTGTGGTTGCCCTTGATCCACGTGAGTGCTCCGTTCCAATTCTGCTTCCAAGAGAAATTGTCGTACGGACCAAAGCTCTGAATGTTGCTGAACCCGGTGCCGGTCAGTGTCGGCGCTCGATCTCGGGTCACAGGATACGGAAACGGCGGAGCGATCGGCGATCTTTCGAGTGAGATCAAGCCGATGTTCCGGCCGAGAATGGCTCCGTAGCCGAACGTATAGCCCGCTTCTATGATCAGATTCGGAGTCGCCGTCCACGTGGTGTTAAGAGTATGAGTTCTTCCAGGTGAATCGGTATCGGTAAGAGAGACTTCCGGGAGGCCAGAGCCGCTCGAGAACAGCGAGTTGGCGTCCTCGGTCGGAATCTTGTCTAACTGGAGACGATAGTAAGCCGAGAAGTCCTTAGTGATACTCGTGTCCAGCTTGAAAATGTTCTGGCGGAATTTAGAGATTCCACGGGTTGGGTAGCTAAGGGCGAACGGACCGGATGCCGGATTGTTCGGCGTCGGAACATGGTTCCAAATGTATTGAATGTATTGGGCCGCGACCGGATTGATGCTCGGTATCGGCGTTCCGGCCGGCAGGATACTGCTACACGCACCCGCAGTGACCTGCAGGCAAACCGGAAGATCGAAAACGCCAGCCTTCAGAGCGGCCGTCGGCACGGTCGACGTAAGTGTCGGGAACCGGATGTCGTCGCGATGCTCGAGCGAATAGAAGAAGTATGTTCTCTTCATCCGGCCAAAATACGCGTCGTCTTCATCAAGGTTGCCGAAGTTGAAGAAGTAGAGAGGGCCGCCGACCGTCAAGCCGTAGTTGTTATACCGGAACGGAGGGCGAATCGCTTTGCCGTCCTCGTCACGCGGCTGTGTCTGATTATTGAAGTAAGTGCCGGCGTTGAATTTCTCGTTTCGCACGAACTCGAAAAAGTTTCCATGAAACTCGTCTCCGCCGCTGCGAGTTACGACGTTGACCTGCCCGCCGCCGCTGCGGCCGGACTCGGCCGGGTAGAGTGATCGCAGCACGCGGAATTCACCGATCGAATCGACGCTCGGATAAGCCTGGATCGTGATGTTCGATCCGCGGTCCGTAATGTCTGCACCGTC
>CAMLKY010000108.1 GCA_946480545.1 uncultured Acidobacteriota bacterium | reverse complement strand
ATTTTGGATTTTAGATTGGTTCAACTGGGATTCGGAATTCAATCCAAATCCAAAATCTAAAATCCAAAATTGAATTAACTGACTGTCGCCAAGTCCCTCTTCCGGGCTTCCTCAATATCCAACCCGCTCTCCTCGCCGAACTCGTATGCTTCCCAAGTGACCACCGGCGTCGTTTCGAAATTCTCGGTCGGCGGCGGCGATGGTATACGCCATTCGAGTCCGGGAAGCATCCAAGGATTGTCACCGGCCGCCTTGCCGTAGATCAGCGAATGCGTGAGATAGATCACGGGCATCAACATTCCGGTTCCGAGCACCGACGCTCCGGCCGTCGAGAAGATATTCAGAACCTGCATCTCTTCCGGATACGAAGCGTATCGCCGCGGCATTCCCATATACCCAAGAATGAACTGCGGGAAGAACGTAAGGTTGAAGCCGATAAAGACGAGCATCGCGGAGATCTTGCCCCAGAATTCCGAATACATCTTCCCGGTCATCTTCGGCCACCAGTAATGGATACCGCCAAGATACGCGATCACCTGACCGCCGACCATGACGTAATGGAAGTGTGCGACCACGAAGTACGTGTCCGTAAGATGGACAGTGAGACCGGTCGAGCCGAGAAACAGACCCGTAAGACCGCCGATCAGGAAAAGTCCGAGAAAGCCGAGTGCATAGAGCATCGGCGTGTCGTATGAGACCGAACCTTTATAAAGCGTCGCCGTCCAGTTGAACATCTTGATCGCCGAGGGCACCGCGACGACCATCGTCAGGAACGAGAATACGAGTCCGGCGTAGATCGACTGGCCGCTCGCGAACATGTGGTGTCCCCAAACAAGGAATCCGAAGACGGCGATCGCGATCGACGAAAACGCGATGAACTCGTAACCGAAGATCTTCTTGCGCGAGAAATTCGAGATGAGCTCGGAGATGACGCCCATCCCGGGCAGCACCATGATGTAGACCGCCGGGTGCGAGTAAAACCAGAACAGATGCTGGAACAAGATCGGGTCGCCGCCGATCGACGGGTCGAATATACCGACCTGGACAAACCTTTCGATCGCCAGCATCAGCACGGTGATCGCGATCACCGGCGTACCGAGGATCATCACGAGACTTGTCGCATACTGAGCCCAGACGAACAGAGGCATCCGGAACCAGGTCATCCCCGGTGCCCGCATCGTATGAACGGTGACGATGAAGTTCAGCCCTGTCAGGATCGACGAAAATCCGTTGATAAAGATACCGAGGCCGACAGCCATCACGTACGTATTCGAGAACTGTGTACTGTACGGCGTGTAGAACGTCCAGCCGGTGTCGACGCCACCCTGCAAAAGGGCCCACACGGTGAGGATGCCGCCGACCCAGTAAATGTAGAGACTGAGAAGGTTGACCCGCGGCAGTGCCAGATCTTTTGCGCCGATCATGATCGGCAGCAGAAAGTTCCCGAGTATGGCCGGGATCGACGGTATCAGGAAGAAGAAGATCATCAGGATACCGTGCTGTGTGAATACCTTGTTGTATGTCGCCGTCTGGAGCAGATCGCTTTCAGGCGTCAGCAGCTCGAGCCGGATCGCGCCTGCGTAGAGGCCGCCCGCGAAGAAGAAAAGCGAGACCGTGATCAGGTACATGATCGCGATACGCTTATGGTCCTTTGTCAGGAGCCAAGACTTCAGCGTAAAGCCGTTCGTCAAATAATTCGGTTTTGGCGAAACGGTCGTACCGGAATTTATCGCGTCTTGCGTTTGCATAATCTTATAACCTATCTATTACTGTTTTCCCGGTCTCTCGGCCCGGGAGCGTTCGGGTTACTACCCTGCGTATTCGAGGATCCGCGATCTGCACGCGGTGCGACGGTTGAATTCGTCGCCGTATTACTTGGTGCCGTCTGACGGGCTCCCGCGTCTCCGCCCGAGCTTGTCGGCCCTGTCACGCCGCTCAACGACTTGATATAAGCCACCAGCGACACGAGCTGCTCCTCGGTCACCTGTCCCTTAAACGTGGGCATGATGGGTTGGTAGCCTTCGACGATCTGCGAGCTCGGCTCGAGGATCGATTTGCGGATGTAGTCCTCGTTCGCTATCACGGTCTGCCCGCCGACCAGCTTCACTTCGTGCCCGAAGATGCCTTCAAGCTTCGCACCGCGCTGCTGCGGGCCGCCGGCATGGCATGACGCACAGCCTAACTTGTTCTCGAACAGGTCTCTTCCCTGTTCGACAGGCGTTTGACCGGAAACGTTTCCGCTGAGCCAGTTGTCGAAATCGCGCTGCTCCATGACATAAACGTATCCGCCCATCCCCGAGTGGTTCAACCCGCAATACTCAGCACAGAAAAGATGATACTTGCCCGGCTTTGTCGGCTCGAACCAAAGATACGTGTAGCGTCCGGGAACGACATCGACTTTCGTACGGAATGCCGGTACCGAGAAATCATGGAGCACATCCTCGGTGGTCATCGTCAGTTTTACCTTTTTTCCTACAGGAACGTGCAGCTCGTTGATCTCCCGCTGACCGGTACTATGCTGTACCTTCCACATCCACTGTTTGCCCACGACATAGACCTCCATCGCCGGATCGTCGGGGATGCGGTACTGGTTGTAATACACGTAGGCGCCGCCGAGGAAGATGGTCATCGAGACGATGAACGGAATGATGGACCACGTCGTTTCGAGCACGATCGATCCATGCATCTCATCGGGCGTCGCGTATTTTTCCTTCTCCCGATACTTAATTATGAAGAAGAAGACGGCGGCGACGATCGGGATCGTAAAAGCGACGCTCACCAGGATAAGGTAGACGTACAGTAGATCGACCTGCCAGGCGAATGTCGACGCCTGATCCGGCCATATCGGTACCCACGAATTCGTTTGCATAATCTCTGTCGTCAAGCTTCAATCGTGAATGAGCAGTTTCCCGCTTCACGTTTTCTTACTATTTACGATTTACTATTCACTATTCACGATTTACGATTCACTATTTACTTTCTTGCCGCGTCTCCAGAACACAAATCCCATCGCCCCCATACCAAGCAGCGTCAGTACGGCCGCGGCCCGAATGACATTCAGGATCGCCAGGCCGTATTTACCGGTGCTCGGGTCATAGTGGTAGCAGTACAGGAGTAGCTTCTCAGCCGCGCTCCCGACGCGGTTCTCGGCCGACTCAAGAATGCCAAGCTTCAGATCGCGAGGAGCATAATCGACTCCGTAAAAGTAGCGTGACATCTTGCCTTGAGGCGTCACGACCATCACGCCGCCGGCATGTGCGAACTGCTCGCTTTTCTTGTCCCAGCGGAAGCCAAACCCCGCGGCACCTGCGATCGAGTTTATGGAGGCCTCATCGGCTGTCAGGAAATGCCAGCCCTTTTCGGTTCCCGGTCGCCCATATCGCTCCATGTACGCGGCCTTCTTGTTCTTAGCAAGACCCGGTGTCTCGTTTTCACGAGCGTCGAAGCTCAACGCCACGACGTCAAAATCCTTCCCAGCCTCGAGCGATACTCCTTTAAGCGAGCCGGTAAGTCCGTTGAGAACCTCGTTACACAGCATCGGGCATTCGTAGTAAACAAACGCGAGGACCACCGGACGACCGCTCTGGAACAGCGTACCGAGCTTTACGACCTGTCCTTCTTCGTCTTTTACCAGAGTATCCAGCGGCAACTGCTCGCCCAGCTTCTGCTCGATACCAACTTCCTGCAACGCTTCGGGCAGACCATTACCAGTGCTTTGCGACGGGTCGTAGGTCCTCGGCGAATACAGAGGCGAGCGATAGTGTTCGGTCTTCTGCGCGTCGACGTACGACGCCGACGTGAATACCAGAACCGCCAATATCGCTAACCAGAATTTGCGAAAATAAAACATCTCTACTACTTACTATCTTCTCTTTTCCGCCGCGAGACGGCCAGAGCTCGCGTCGCTGTAATACATCTTCGACCGAAGTGCTTCCTGCTCGGCTTCCGGGCCGGTCTTCGCCTTGACCTGGCTGCCGAGAAACTTCTCTTTCGCTTCGTTGATGCTCATCGCAGTAACGGCGCCGGTATGCGGGTCCTTAAGGCCGTGCTCCCAAAGATCGCGCCACTGCTTTTCAAGCTCCCAATATTCTGCCTGGGGAGCCATCAGTTCCAGATTGACCCGCCCGCCGGGACCCTCAACACCGAACCCGGGAGCAACCTGCAGACGCGGTTCGGGTGGAAGCCGCTCGCGTTCCGACAAAGCCATCGGATCGGACTTCCCTTTCGTTACCTTCGCATCGTCTTCGAGGACGTTGAGCAACGCCCACATCAGACCGAAAGTGATCACGATCAGCAGGAACAGTCCCACGCCAAAGTAAACGATCCCCTTCAGCCCGATAATGTTTTGCTCGTAAGGCTGTTCGTAATCGACGAAAGACTTCTCGTGTCTAGTTGAACCCATAAATCAATTTGGGATTTGAGATGTGGGATTTGGGATTTGCTTCAATCCGCAATCCCAAATCTCACATCCCAAATCGCTAATGTCCATGCCCGTGCTCGATCGCGTTCTCGAGGAACGGATCCATCACGGGGACCAGCGGCCGCGACATCAACTGGCCGATAAAATACCAAACCCAAATGCCTCCGACAGCGATCGGGGCGACGAAATCCATCCAGCTCACAATGAACTGGCCCTGCGGTCCGCCGTGTGCATCGATCCTCGGGCTTGGCCCGATAAGAAAGAACATGTCGACCAACCGGATAAGCAGAATAAAGATGCCGACGCTCGCCAGCAGACGCGGTTTCCGCTTCAGGTCCTGCTGCAGGAGGATCAGGAAAGGGATTGCAAAGTGGAAGATGATCAACCCCCACGCCATCCATCCCCAGGCTCCGGTCGTCCGCGTGATATACCAACCGGTCTCTTCCGGGATATTGCCCGAATAGATGATCAGGTACTGCGAAAAATTGAAGTACGCCCAGACCATCACCATCGCAAGCATCAGTTTCCCGAGATCGTGAAAGTGTCGTCTACCGAGCACCCGGTCCATCGGCGCCTTGTCTGAGAGAAAGGCGAGCACGATGACGATGAAACACAAACAGCTTAGTGCCCAGCCGATCACGAAGAGGAGACCCCAGATCGTCGAAAAGAAATGAGGCTCCAGTGTCATTACCCAATCGACTGCGGCAAACGTCACAACGAGTGCGAAGAACACCATCGTCGGCCCCGAGAACGCCGTAGCCTTTCCAAGCCATCCCGCCGCCTCCTCGAAATCCGCCGACTTGTCCTGCATCGAGGACCAACGGTTCACGAGATACGCCATTACGCCAAGCAGCACGAAATAAATGGCCGATCGAAGTGTCCATCCCCAAACGGTCATGTACCAGCCGCGATGGGCCATCGCATGATCGGTCTCCGGCAAATGCGTCCATTCGTAAAGGCGCGTGATACCGAAAAGGATCGGAAGGAACAGGATCACTATGACGGGAAGAGTTCGCGAAGCAGCTTCCGCCGTACGGCGGATCACGACGCCCCATGCGCCACCGGTCAGGTATTGAAGGATCAGAAGCCCGATCGCGCCGATACCGATACCGGCCCAGAAAATGAAGCCCAGCAGCCATGACCGCAGCGCCTGTTCGGGATCGAGATAAAGGCCGACCAGCCAGATAAGCGTCCCGATACCGCCGACCCCCAGGGCCAGGCTGCGTATGCTGTTCAAGTCGGACGGGGCCTGAAATGAATCGCGTTCCGCCATTTACCTTCCACCTCCGTGTGCATTTGCATTCGGAGAAGCCCCTGCCGCCGGAGCGGCGCTGTTGGTGTTCGAATTCATTCGCAAAGTTTCTTCTGGATTCTGGCTCAACTGGAGCGTGCGGATATATGCCACAACAGCCCAGCGGTCAGCGGCCGAAAGTTTGTCGGCGTAGCTGTTCATCTTGCCCCAGCCGTTTGTCATGACATCGAAAAAGTGCCCGACCGGAGCGTTTCTCAACCGGTCGTCATGATATGTCGGCGGCTGCGGAAATCCGCGGCGGACTATCATGCCGTCGCCATTGCCCACCGGTCCGTGACAAACGATGCAGTAGATGTTGTATCGGTCCTGCCCACGGTCGACCAGCTCCTTGGTAACCGGTACCGGGAATTCGCCTATTGCATTCGGGAAGCTCGAGACGAGGGTGTTGCCTGAAGCATCCGTTGTGGTCTGAACCTGTGCATTTAGGTCCGGATTGTCGATCTTTCCGGTGTGCAATGCTTTGTTGTCCTTCAGGAAGCCACGTGCAACGGTGCCCTCGGGCAAGTTCCGAGAAGCCCGGTTGTCGCTAAAGAACTCGCTCTTTTTGTACGCCCTGTATCGCGGCTGGTCCTGCATATCGAAACGAACACCGCAGCCGGCGGCTAGAAAAGCCGTGGCAATTATTAGCACGAGCGTGACGCGGTGACGTGGTGAAGTGGCGACGCGGTGATTAGACGTCGACCCCGGCCGCGTCCCCCCATCTCCGATTCGCCGTGTCGCCAAATTACTCTTCGACATCGAACACCTCCTGTGCACCGAGTCCTTCCATAAAGCTGCGCGTGTCCTCATCGAATTTCGGATCGGCCGTCTCGATCAGCAGGAAAAATTTCTCTCTCGTCGCGAGTGCGAAGCGCGGAACATTGAAAACCGGATGATAAGGACGCGGCAGACCGTTGAGGAACAACATCCCGAACACCGCCGTGAAGCCCGCGAGCAGGATCGTGAGCTCGTACGAAGGCGGAATGAAACTCGGCCAGCTCAGGTACGGGCGGCCGCCGACGTTCAGCGGGTAGTCAATGTAATGCACGAATATCTGTAG
>CAMLKY010000107.1 GCA_946480545.1 uncultured Acidobacteriota bacterium | reverse complement strand
GGTTTTCCGCTACAAGAATTATGTGTTCGTCGGTGATGAAGTGTTCCCGCCGATCTTCGACATCCAGGGAAAGGAACGGATTCCCGTTCGAGGGATCTTTCACGTCGTCGATGTTTCCGATATCAACAATCCGCGAAAGGTGGCCGAATACGAAGTGCCCGAAGCGGGTGCTCACAACATGTGGGTCGAGGACGACAAGATGTATCTCGGTTATTACAATGGCGGTGCCCGAGTGCTGGATGTGTCGGGCGAGCTCCGTGGGAATCTCTATAAGCAGGGACGCGAGATCGCCAATCTGTGGACGGGACATCCTGAAGGCTTTCGCCCGAACATGCCATTCACCTGGGGTGCCCAGCCGCACAAGGGGTTGATCTACTTCAACGACATGAACACCGGCATATGGATCACCAAACTCGGTGCGCCGAAATTTAAAGGATCAACAACCGAGCCCGGACAATAGATTGTTTGCCCGCGAAATACGCGAAAGGACGCGAAAAGAAGAAAGTTTCTCTTTTAGTGGCATTCGTGTGATTCGTGCATTTCGTGGTTGTGACTGGGCAGTAGGGAGGCTTTACCGCCGAGACGCCGAGACGCCGAGCGAAAACGGTTAGGCCCGCGAAACATGCGAAAGGACACGAAATAAAGAAAGCTTCTTTTAGTGTAGTTCGTGCCGTTCGTGCACTTCGTGGTTTGGCTTCTTAAATCATAACCACGAATTACACGAATCACACGAATGCCACTAAAAGAGAAACTTTCTTCTTTTCGCGTCCTTTCGCGTATTTCGCGGGCAAACTCATTCTCAATCGATCCTCAAAAAATCTATCCCTGCCGCTTCCGGAGCGACGTCGACCGACGCGACGATCTTTAGCGATTCCAGATCGACGATCTCGACCGTACCGGGCTCGGCGCCGATTCCTTCGACGGATATAAATGCGTAGCGGTCGTCAGGCGAAACGACGACTCCATGCAGGACCTTTCGCTTGGTTTTCACACGGGCCAGTTCATTCCCCGAAGCAATATTAAACACCGATATCGACTGGTCGCGTTTATTGGTAGCGATCAGACGGCCGTCACGCGTTGTTGCCAGATTGTAGACGCCTTCTCCAGCCGCGATCCGCCTTTTGAGTTTCCAGGTTGCGGCATCGATCTCGACGATCTCACTCGAAGCATTGCACGCGACGAATATCGATGAACCATCGATCGACGGCTGTGCCCACGTCGGCGAGCATGAAACGTCACCCGGCTTTGGTGGCTCCATGCCGTGACCACCCGCGTTATGTTTGTGAGCCGAGCCCGCTGCCGGCGCTGCTCCGGTTCGTGAGCGAGCTGCGACAACCGGCGCGCCGTTCATGCCGAGCTCTTTTCCCTTGGTCGTTAGAAAATGTCTCGAGACCTTAAGCGTCGCGGTATCGATCTCGACCAGCATGTCGTCCATCATGCACGCCGAGTAGTGCTTCGTTCCTTGTGCGTTCAATCGTGAACCATGCGGCATCGTGCAGGTCGGAATCCGTGCGATCTCCATCATCGGGCGTGTCGCAACAACGGAAACAGACGACGGGACCATGTCGCCGTGCAAATTAAAATTCACGACATAGAGGAACTCGCCGTCCCTCGAGATGTCCATCGTCGCCGGGAAATACCCGAGCTGGACGCGTCCGAGTACAGCGTTGTTTGCTGCGTCGTACTTCCACACGGAGCCGAACGGACGCCCATTCGAAAGAGAGACGTAATAAAATTTCTTGTCATGAGAAACAGCGATGCCATGCGGACCGTCTACGTCCGTCGGCATGCTACCGGTCTCGACGATCTTCTCCACCGAAGCTCCCTTGGGACCGAAACGAACTACCGAAATTTTATCTCCTGATTCGGAGAGCACGTAGAACAGGTACTCTCTGCTTTGAACAGAAGGTTTTTGGGCGAAAACGTGTGAGAAAACGTACGCGATGACTAAAAAGGAAAGTGCAAACTGCTGGAGGTACAACCGCATTATGCTGAAATTATACAGACAGGCGGCGAGCGCAGGCGAGCTTCACCGCTTATAGTGTGGGCCAGGGCCATCTTTGCGTCTTCACGATCTTGCGAAAACATCCCAACTCCATGAGCTCGGAGTGGTCTTCTTGCATGGCGCCCAAGAGGGCAGAATGCGGAGCTCTACACGGTCAGAAATAGACGACAACAAAATACGCTTTGCCAGGGGCGACGTTCTTTATTTCCCAAGTGAAGTTATGCGCATCGCTGAGTGACGGCAGAGGCGCCCGCTTGCGTTTGACCTTGAGACCCTTGTTTGCGATTCGCTCTGCCGAGTGACTGATTCTGATAAACCGGCTGCCGCGAAACGCGACTACCTTTGAGATCGGAATCTCGCTTGTACCCACGAGGCGAAACTTAACGGTAGTCGCAGCAAACGGTATCGTCATGCATTTGTATGCGGGTACCTTGTCGAATGGAAAATGCGTCTCGGTTTTGTGCTTATAGGTTCTACCCACAACGACCTCACCCTTCTTCGGTTTCCAATAAACCCTGTGCACACCTTTTGAGATCTCGTGGTGATCGGTATAGACGCAGTCGTCGGATCTTTGATTGAGCTCATCGAGCTTAAGCGGTTCCGAGCTGAAAATAAGATCCGACAGATCTTCCCTCGTAGGCGGGTTAAAGAAGAGCAGAGATTTCTCCTGGAAGATTGTCGCACTTCCACGATCGCCGATGGCCCATTTTCGATGGATCTCGGGATGAAGAAACCGATTGCTGAGGTCGATCGGTAGGAAGAACCACCATTTCCAGATAGTGACGAAGAAAAGTACGAGGGCCGGAAGCAGGCACGCTGCAATTATCCCGGCGATAACATACGCCGCTACTGGTGCGCCGAAGAATTCCTTCAGATCCTTGAAGATCGAGACAATGCCCCAGAGGGCGGTGATCGTCGTCAATATCGCGGATCCAAGGATGAGGGGAGCCTTCAGCAGACGATCTGTTCTAGTGGGAATTTGGTAATCCGTCATCCTGAAGTTCGTGAATCGAGCGAAATTTGCGCGGATTTTAGCACGGGATCGTTTCGTCTGTCACTTACAAAGCCAGATCCTTCAACAGAATCCCGACTCCATACGCGAGTCCTGCAGCGAGTGCTCCGACGAATAGCGTTTCCATCGCCGACCGTATCCAGCTCGAAGTCGACCATAGGCTCTTTAGCGAGCCGATCAATACGAATGTGATACCGGTCATCACGCATGACAGCAGAAACGATGAAGCGGCTCCAAACAGATATGGCACGAGCGGAACGAGACCGCAGATGACGAACGCGATAAATGTCGCGAACGCCGCACGCCAAGGCGAACGGATTTCGGCCGGCAGCCCGTACTCCTCCGTCAACATTGTCTTTACCCAGCGTTCTTTGTCCGCCGTAATGAGATCGACCGCTGTCTCCAGCTCTTCGCCCTCGAAGCCTTTCTCGCGATAGATCTGGCGGACCTCTTCTCGCTCGCCTTCGGGTTCGACGGCGATGTGCCGGTACTCGATCTTCTCAAGCCGCTGGTAGTCGTCCTGCTCGGCACGCGTTCCCAGATAGTTGCTCGCCGCCATCGAGAAGCCATCGGCGACCAGATTCGCAAATCCGAGGATCAGCACGATCGACGGCGACAGCTCGGCGCCCGATACGCCAGAGACAACGGCGAATGTTGTGACCGCACCGTCGATGCCGCCGTAGATGAAATCTCGAATGTAATTATGGTTCGCTGACGCGATCCGGTCGGCTATCGCCTCGGATGTGTGTTCGTGCTCGAGCTCGGGCATATCTGGAAATAATAAACCGACTGGGCGTCAAAGTGCTCGGCGGTCGATCGATATCACGGCCGCGAGCCATATCATCGCTCCGACGAAGCCGGCGAGGACGTCTGTTGGATAATGAATTCCGATGTAGACTCGGGACATCCCTATCAGAAAGATCAGTACGGCCGCTAAGATCGCGATCCCGGCTTTTGCGGCGCTGTTCTCAAGGCTCGAAGCAACGATCCACGCGATCATTCCGTACAGGCAAAGACCGGCCACGGCATGCCCGCTAGGGAAACTATAACTTTCTACTTCACGATAACTGATGAGTGCCGGAGGGCGTGGGCGGGCGATCAGCCATTTGAATCCATGATGCAGAGCCGCCTGTCCGATCATCACGAGGATGAGCAGGACCACCGGCCGGAACCAACGGAGAAATAGAAAGACGAGACCTGCAGCCGAGCCGATGATCACCAGGTACATCGTTGAGCCCAGCTTGGTAACAGCCAGGAACAAGGACGTCCACATCGGCGATTGCATCTGACGCAACCCCTGCCGAACCGATGAATCAAACGCCGTCGGATACGCACGCGCGGGGCCGGTGACCAGCCAACCGATCGCCGCAATCGCCAGCGCCGCGAGCGCGAGTCCTGCAATGATCCGGATGATCGGGCTATTTAGCAGGCGTCGCATCCAGCATAGATTAGGGCGAGTTGAGAGAAAAGACCAAAAGAAAAGGCACTCTTAAACTGGGACCCGGACGTGGATGGCGGTGCCAATGCCGGGTGTTGAATCGACTTCGAGCGTGCCGCCGATTAGCGAAATTCGCTCGAGCATTCCCGCCAGGCCCATGCCCGCCTTCCGCTGCGGGAGGTTGTCGCCATCGAGTTCGAAACCGATGCCGTCGTCCTCTATCACCAAAATGATCGCATCACCTTTCTTCTCGATGAGAAGGTGGACGTTCTGTGCCTGTGCATGCTTGAACGTGTTATTCAACGATTCCTGCACCACGCGATAGAGCGCTGTTTCAGCCGGCGGCGAAAACTGGACGCCTTGCATTCCGCGACCAAGGAATTCGACATTCAAGCCTTTGTGCCGCATCCACTGGCGTGCGTAGTTCTCGATCGCCTCGGGCAGCGGAACGCCCTCGAGCGCCGGCGGCCTGAGCTGCCAAGCTATAAAGTCGACGCTGTTATCAATCTCCTGCGCGATAAGTTCGATCTGATCGATCGCATCGCAAGTCGGTTCGTCGTTGCACGCGTCCTTCGCGGCCCGCAGCTTAAATCTCAGCGAGGTAACGAGCTGGCCCATTTCGTCGTGCAGGTCGCGCGCGATGCGGCCGCGCTCCTCCTCCTGGGCGGAGAGCAGCCGTGCCATGATGTCCCGTTCGCGAATCGCATTTTCCGCCTCCCGAAACACGGTCAGGTCCCGGGCGATAGTCGAGACACCGACGACTTCTCCGTCATCGTTCTTCACCGGGGACAACACCACCTCGAGGAGCATGCGGCTTCGGTCCTTGCGGAATCGTTCAGTTTCGAACACCCTGACGAGCTTGCCCTGTTTGATCAGATCGACGTTTGTCATCAACTGAACGAGATCTTCGGGGAGCGTAAGCATGGTGAGTGGCTTTCCGATCGCCTCCTCAGCCGTATAGCCGTAAACCTCTTCGGCCGACTTGTTCCAGCTTGTTATGACTAGCTCGAAGTTGATGGTAACGATGGAATCTTGTGAGGATTCGACGATAGAGGCGAGGAAATATTTATGATTGTCCTGGAAGAGCATATCGTCCAATTACCCTGGCCCTTGGCCAAAATTTAAAAATGACTATGACCAAAAGTATACGCCCTCCCGGGGACATAATTCATAACTTTCGATTAACGGTCCTGCACACCTGACATTCACACGTGGAAAGACATGAAAGCGAGAATCAAACCGCAGGTCAACGGGGCTTCAGATCGTCGCGGCACGGGCCCTGTCGTCAGACCTTCGCGGGCACAAAACCGATCAAGCGGTCTTCTTCGGAGAGATCTTCAGGAGCTCTCCCTCGTCCGTGACAACGTACAGTAAGCCGTCGGGACCTTGACGCACATCGCGGATGCGGCTGCCTCGATCTGTTAAGAGATGTTCTTCGCCGGTAACCTTCTTATCCTTGATTACCAGCCGCACGAGCCTCTGCGATGCCAGGCCGCCGATAAACACACTGTCCTTCCACGCAGGAAAAGCATTACCCGTGTAGAACTGCATGCCGGAAGGAGCTATCACCGGATCCCAATAGTAGACGGGCTGTTCCAATCCGTCGCGGGCCGTGATATTGCCCGGGATTGGCTCTCCCGAATATTCCTCGCCATAGCTGATGATCGGCCATCCGTAGTTCTTACCCTTCTCGATCAGGTTCAGCTCATCGCCACCCTTTGCCCCGTGCTCTACCGTCCAAAGCTGCCCGTTAGCATCGAACGCTGCCGACTGAATATTGCGATGGCCGATGTCCCAGTTCTCAGGCAGCGCGCCAGCCTGTTTCGAAAACGGATTATCGGGCGGGACGGTACCATCGGGGTTGATCCGGATGACCTTTCCGAGGTGACTGTTCAGATGCTGAGCCTGTGGGCGAGTCGTCGCTTTATCGAAACGGTCGCCGAGAGTGATGTAGAGCATCCCATCGGGACCGAAGGCGAGTCGCGATCCGAAGTGCAGTCCGTTGTTGTATGTCGGCATCGCGCGGAAAATGACGCGAACCTGCTCGATGTTGCGCCGGTCCGCGGTGAGCGTGCCGCGTGCGACGCTGGTACCGCTGCCACCCTCGCGCTGCTCGGAGAAGCTCCAGAAGATCGTGCGATCGGTGTTGAAGCTCGGGCTCAACGCAACGTCGAGGAGTCCACCCTGCCCGCGCGCCGCGATTGGCGGTAAACCACCTTGTCCGCTGGCCGCGGACACGCCGGCTTGTCCGACGGGTAACACACCGGTGATCGGCTGCCCGATGTCACCTTTAGCACTGACGATCCGCAACTGACCGCCCTTCTCTGTGATC
>CAMLKY010000106.1 GCA_946480545.1 uncultured Acidobacteriota bacterium | reverse complement strand
CGCGTATGACTCGCCGCGATCCTGACGTGCGCAAACATGTTCTATTACCGGATGAACATGGCGAAGGCGCCGCCGCTCACGATCATCATCACGATCATCGGCGTCTATCTTCTGTTCGAGCGTAAGTACGTGTGGCTGCTGCCGCTGATGTTCGCATTCGTCTGGACGTACAGTTTGTTCCCGCTGCTGTGGATCGCGTCTCTGATCTGGGTCGTGATCATCGCATGGAACGAACGCCGATTCGAATGGAAACCGGTCGCTTATACGACCGCGGGACTCGTGCTCGGAAATGTGATCAACCCGTATTTCCCGACGAACCTGCTGCTTTTTTACGAGCACTTCAAGACAAAGCTCGCGGTCGCCGGCGATTTCGCCGTCGCTGTTGGTGGCGAGTGGTACCCGTACAACGGCATGGAGCTGATGACGCATTTCCCGGTCGCGATGATCGCGATGCTGATCGGCTACATTTTATTCCGGCCGCGGAACGGGAAGCTTCCCGAGCGTGCCGCATTCTTTCTCGCGTTTGCGACGATGCTGCTCGCCGCACAATTTAGCTCAAAGCGCTTTGCGGAGTATTTTCCTCCGTTCGCGATCCTGTTCGCGGCGTTCAGCATACAGGCCTTTCGCGTGCCCGACACGGCGCAGCTTCCGGAAGACTTCAAACGGGATATCGAGCCTTATCTCGACGTCGCAAAGCCGGGCGAGAAGGAGCAGCGTCGTCAGACGATCCAGCTCGCCGCGGCGACATCGATCGGCGTTATCCTGACTTTGTTCTTCATCCTCAACACAAAAGGCCTACACATTGCTGGATTCAATCAGGAAGGTCTCGCGGAAACGATCGCGGCGAACGACTCGGATTACAGATACCGACGTGCGATGGCCTGGGCGACGGGTACCGATTCAACGGGTAAGGAAAATATCCCGGCCGGTGAGCGCATATTCAACTGTAACTGGGACGATTTCCCGAAGCTCTTCTTCCTCAACACAAAACACTCGTACGTCTACGGTCTCGACCCGAACTATCTCTACTCGGAAAATCCTGAGCTCTACAAGCTGCTCCAGGACATCACAAGTGGCAAGATCGATGAAGCCGCTCCGATGATCCGCGAACGATTTGGTGCGAACTACGTTTTCGCCGATGCGAAAGAGAATGACGAGATGATCGCCAAGCTTCTGGAGAGCGGCTGGGTCGACATGATCTACGAGGACGACGAGGCGCGGATACTGAAGATACGCGAGGCTAAGGGCGATCCGCCTGCCGAGGCCGCCGACGATCCTGAAACCGAAGAGGAGAAGCGGCTGCTGGATGAAGAAGAAAACTCGGGAAATGCGAATGCTAACGCAAATCTAGACGAAGAGCTGAACCAATGACGAAGCAGCCGGCCCTCATCCTCACTGTTCTCATTGCACTCGCTGCTGCCGGCTGCGGGCCAAATAAACGGATAATGGAATCGACGCCCGGGAATCGCGAATCGGGCCGGGATCCGAATGCGACGGTCGCACCGGCCGGGTCGACATTCGAGCAAGACCTCGAAGCAATGCGAACGGCCGACTTCAAGTTCATACTCGTCTTTCGACGAAAGGACGGTCAGCAACTCGACGCCACCGATAAGGAATTGATCGGACGGAACACGGCGCTCCAGGCCAATCGCCGCCGGCTATCGGATGAAGGACGCGCGGTCATAATCGGCAGTAACTTTCCGATCGAGACCAGGTTGATGAACGAGCTGACTGAGCGTTTTAATATGGAGAACCTTTCCAGACCGGACAGCGGCCCCGTGACATTTGACCCGAGTCCGCAGCCGACGCACGGGATCGAAAGGCGATAACAGGACTCATGCAGACAAAGGAAGACAATGGCTGACGACCAAAAGGAAGATAAATCGGAAGTCGAACTTTCGAACGAGAACATCCTCGGTGACAAATCCGAGGAGATACAACGCGTCTCACTCGTATCGTCGTCGCCATCGGCGCGTTCTATCGTTCGCGTTGTCGTTATCGTTCTGTTACTTCTCGCCGTCAAAGATTTCCTCGGCATCGTCCTGACATCGCTGACGTACCTTTTCTTCATGGTCGTGTTGGCAATCTTCTTCGCGTATCTGATCAATCCGCTTGTCGAGTTGATCCGAAAGCCGTTCGAAGGCAGTTATCCAAAGCTCATGCCGCGGTCGATCGCGATCGCGATCTCGTTTGTCATCGTCTTCGCTGTCCTCGCCCTCGCCGCTTATTATCTCGCCCCGGGGATATCTAGACAGGCACGCACGTTCGTCGAGAATATTCCGGGCTACACGACTTCCATCCAATCGCTGATCAACGATCTCAACCACCGCCTCGATCGAATGCGGATCGACGAAAGCGTGCAGAAGCAGATCAACGACCGCATCAATCTGTTCCTCAGTGCCGCCGGATCGTTTGTTACGACCGTCCTCGGGCTCGGGGCGGTGTACGCCGTAACCTATCTGCCCTGGCTGATACTGGTGCCTATCCTTTCCTTCTTTTTCCTGAAGGATGCTCATCTCTTCAAGGTCGCACTCTTACGCGTCGTTCCGGTCGGTGACTGGCGGTCGCGAGTCGAATCGGTGATGGCCGATGTGAACAACACTTTGAAAGCGTATACGCGGGCCCAGATCATCTCGTGCCTGCTGATCGGGTTTATCTGCACCGTTGGTTTCTATCTAATCGGGAACGACTATGCGTTGATCCTCGGCATCATGGCCGGGATCCTCGAGCTTATTCCCCTGATCGGACCCCTCACGATCGGCATCCTCGCGGTCCTCGTCAGCGGATTTGAATCGGGCTGGCAGTCTTTATGGACGGCGTTGTTTCTGATCTGTCTGCGGATCTTCCACGACTATTTCACATACCCGCGGATAATTCGCGAGGGAATTCACCTGCATCCGCTCGCAGTGATCCTGTCGGTGCTTGCCGGAGAGCAGGTTGCCGGGATTCCGGGCGTGTTCATCGCCATCCCACTTGTCGCGTTGCTCACCGTCCTCTACAAGCACATTCTCGAGCACACATCGAGCCGCGGACTTTTCACCGGGCTGCTCGAGCCCAAAGAGAACAAGGAGATCGCCGAAGCAAAATAAATGTCTCCGCTCGCGTGGCTTATTGTTTTCTTTTTTGTCCTGCTGTTCCTTTGCCTGCTGGTGTACGTGCTGGTGGTGAAGGCCTTCTACTGGGGCGACAAGCGCGAGCCGCCTAAGCCGAAAGAACGAGATCGCGAAAGCGGTCCGGATCATCGATCCTGACCTCCACCTCGGTTACAAAACACTTCATCGAGAACTCATCCGGGTCGAGTTTGACGGCGTCTTTGGCAGTAGTAACGATCGCCTCGGCGCCGGCCGCCCTGGCCGCTGATTCGATCGCGCGGATATCCGAGAGGCGATAACGGTGGTGGTCCGGGAAAGCCTTTTCGCCCGCGAGGGCGAATCCCTCGTGCCGAAGCTGCGAGAAATAGCTGCTGGGATTCCCCAGTCCGCAAAAGGCAAATACCGGCGTATCCGACAGAGCGACGGTCTCGCTCGCACGTGCAGCAACATGGCGGATGTCGCGAACATCGCCGATCGTAAATTCGCACAGGAAGATAGGCGCCGTCGGCTTTCGCTGCTTCAATCGATCGACTATTTCATCTGTCGATTTCACAAGATCGGATCGTGTGAGAACGAACGCGTCGGCACGAGTCACATGCTTGAACGGTTCTCGTAAACTGCCGGCGGGAAGGACGCGGCTTCCACCACACGGGTCTGTGGCGTCGATGCAGAGTATGTCGAGGTCCCGCTTTGCACGCCGGTGCTGAAATCCATCGTCCAAAACAAACGTCGTGATCCCGAATCTCTCCCGGGCCCACACAGAGGCCGCGACCCGGTCCGCGTCCGCGATCACGATCGCCTTCCCGATCAGCTTGCCGGCGAGCTCGACCGGTTCATCGCCACCCGTGGCCGCATCGACTAAGACATTCTCTCCGTCCGAAACAAGCACGCGGCGTCGCGGATCTTTGCGGCCGTACCCGCGAGTCAGGATACAGACCTTCTCTCCGCTATCCGCGAGGATCCCGGCCACGACCGCGACAAGCGGGGTCTTTCCTGTCCCGCCGGTGGTGATGTTGCCAATGCTGATCGTCCTCGCACCGAGGTCGTGCGATGCAAACACGCCGCGCTCGTACAACCTGTTTCGAAGGTCGGCTCCGACACCGTAAATTTTGCCGAGGAGCTTGAGCATGATTCGACTTGCGCAATTAATAATTACTTCATTACGCAATTACTGTCGAAGGAATTAAATAGAAAGAAAGTTCTTGAGGATGATCTTCCCGTGATCGGTCAGGATGGATTCGGGATGAAACTGAACGCCCTCGATCGGCAGCTCTCGATGACGCATCGCCATCACAAGGCCGTCAGGTGATTCGGCGGATATCTCGAGACATTCCGGGATCGAGTCGCGATCGACGATCAGCGAATGGTACCGTCCAGCGTTGAAGTCCTGTTCGACTCCGCCGAAGATGGTCTTTCCGTCGTGGTGCACCCTGACCGGCTTTCCGTGAACCGGTTCCGGAGCACGAACCACCTCCCCGCCGTAGTGTTGCCCAATCGCCTGGTGTCCTAGACACACACCGAGTATCGGGCACCGGCCGGCGAATCTCTCAATCACCTCTAGCGATATACCGGCCGTATCCGGCGTCCCCGGACCAGGAGAGATCAGGATCTTCTTCGGTGCTATCTCGTCGTCGATCGCATCCACGCTCATCTCATCGTTGCGGATGATCTTCATCTCAGCGCCGAGCTCGCCCAGGTACTGCACCAGGTTGTAAGTGAATGAGTCGTAATTGTCGACGATGAGAAGCATGAGCGAACATCAGTCGGTGGTTCTGACGCAAAAGATCCACACGAACATCGATCTTGAATGCGTTTACTATTTTGCGTAATCAATCTATCATAGTTCGATTTCTACGGAGGCTGCCCATCATGAACAAGGCCATCTCGACCGCATTTATACTGCTCTGCGTGACTTTCGCGGGAGCCCAGGCCCCACCTGAAAAGAAGGCAGCCGAAGATGCCGAGAAGCTTCGAAAAGAAGCCGTCATTTTCCTGCGTGAAACTCTTACGGATGTTGGGTCGATGCGTTCGCTCGAGAACCGGATCAGCTTCGCGGCCGAGATAGCCGGCCTGATGTGGTTCCACGACGAGCGTGAGGCGAGAGCGATGTACACGGGCGTTATCAGTGACTTTCGCGACCTGGTGGGCAGGTACGATTCGCAGATGAATGAGCTTGGGCTCACGCTCGAAGACGACGACAATCGTCCTCCTTACATGTCGTTCATGATGGAGCCTACGGATAAGAGTCGGCTCATACGAAAGTTTACGACGGCGATGGGCGTCCGCCAGCAGATCGCGATGAGCATAGCGGAGCACGATGCCGACCTGGCCTTCGGGTTTTATAACGACAGTCTCTCGGTCATCTCGAATCCCGTCCTTCGCGAACAGATGCAGACACGTGACACGCAGTTCGAGTTTCAGCTTCTCCAGCACCTTGCCGAGAAGAATGCGACAAAAGCCGCCGAGTTCGGCGCTAGGTCGCTCGGGAAGAGCATCGGGTATCAGCATATCGAGCTTCTAAAGAAGATCTACGCAAAAGATGCGGACAAAGGCGCCGAGTACGCGGGCGCGCTATTAGGAAAATTGCGGGGCGAGAAGCCTGACGACGTCAGCCCGCATATCATCTCGGACCTGATCCGGTTCGGTGCCGACGAGCTGGAAGCGTCGCGAAAGGCGAACGGGAAACGCCCGGTATATACCCTGGCCGAACTTCGCGAGCTTGCCGAAGTTCTCGCCCAGGCAGTCCTAAGCCGCGCCGAAGGCGAAGGGCCCGGGCTTATAAGTTTTGCAGACACGGTCGCAAAGTATCATCCGGGCCGTGCCGCTCAGATCCGTGCAAGGTTTAGATCGGCGCGGAGTTCGAATACGAATGCCTCCTACGGTGCCGCGACTGACGAGCTGATGGCCGCAGCATACGCCGCGAATTCAGCGAATACGTTCAGCTCGAATTCGAACAGCGGTGCTAGTCGTGCCGCCCTCGAGCGCGAGGCGCGAGAGAAAGAAGAAAAGCAGCTTTTCGAGGATGTGCAGAACCTCGGCAAAAAGGAACTTCCAAAAGAAGAGCGAGAGAAGATCGTCGCTCAGGCGAGGAAGATCATTGCCCAGACTCACGGGCGAGATAAGAAGATCATGGCGCTGACGATGCTCGCATCGCAGGTCTCGAAGCTCGGAGACAAAGAGCTGGCCGCTGAGATCATGCGCGACGCCGAGCGTCTTGTGAACCCGGCGCCGAAGACGTATCAGGATTTTCTGTTGAGCTGGATGTTGGCATCGGGCTACGCGCAGACCGATCCGAACAAGGCTTTTCCTATTCTCGAAGAAACTATCGGTCGGGCCAACGATACGCTCGGAGCGTTCATAAAGGTTGGTGAGTTCATCGACGTTGCGGAAGAGATGATCCAGGACGGCGAGGTCCAGGTCGGAGCGTTTGGCGGCCAGATGGTTCGCGGGCTGACGCGTGAGCTTGGGATGGCCGATGCCACTATACAGGTCCTGGTAAAAGCCGATTTCGCGAAGACGAAAGCCCTGACAAATCGGTTCGACCGTACGGAGATCCGCGTGTTGGCGAAGATGATGATCCTGCGAGCAGTTCTAAATCCGATGGCGCCGCCGAAGCTGGAAGACCTGGCCGAAACCATCCCGGATGGTCCTGTCAAATAATTGGTCTGTTAGAATCCCGACTCTTGTTTCGCGCTTCTCAGTGTTGTTCATGGGTC
>CAMLKY010000105.1 GCA_946480545.1 uncultured Acidobacteriota bacterium | reverse complement strand
CGGAAGACGTTTGCACTATTCGGCTTTATCGTCGTGATTCAAACGATCTTCATGGCGTTGTTTTTCCGGGCGGCGGACTTCACGGCATCGCAGAATGTGAAAGCGCCGATGAGCGACCCGAGTCTTTGGGCATTCGCGGTGCCGTTCGCGACCGGCAGCCTGTTGATGACGCTGCTTGCCGATCGGCGGACGGCGCTTTTTACCGGGATGTTTACCGCGATCCTCGCCGGCTTTCTTGCACCCCGCGGATTGGAATTCGCGGTCTACGCAATTATCTCTTCGTCGGTCGCGGTGTACGGTATCGGTCGTTATCGCAGCCGTCAGACGGTCACTCTGGCCGGTCTCTTCGTCGGCCTCGCGGGTGCCGCTCTCGCGATCGCGCTGATCGCTTACACACAGCAGCCTTTTATCCTGAACACCGTCTTGCTGGCGATGGCATGTGGCCTGGCAAGCGGGATCATCACATCGGCTCTGACCGCGATGTTCCTGCCGCTCTGCGAATCGCTTTTCGGGATCCTCACGGATGTTAAGCTTCTTGAACTGTCGAATGCAGATCTACCGGCACTCGGCCAGCTCGCCTTGCGTGCACCCGGAACAAATCAACATTCGCACGCCGTCGGTCAGCTTGCCGAGGATGCATGCCGCGTAGTCGGCGGTAAGTCTGCGGCCCCGGAGCACTTCGTCGAGAACCAGTTGGGCAAGAATCCGCACGACCGTCTGAAGCCCGCTCAGAGTGCGAAGATCATCATCAGCCACGTGACGTACGGCACGAAGCTCGCAAAAGAGATGGGATTGCCACAGCGGATCGTGGATTTTATACCGCAGCATCACGGCACGCGCACCCTGCATTTTTTCCTGAAGAAAGCGCAGGCGGAAGCACGCGATCCGTCGGAGATATCCGAGAACGACTTCCGTTATCCCGGGCCGAAACCCCAGTTTCGCGAAGCAGCGATCATGATGATCGCCGATTCGTGCGAGGCTGCGGCGCGGAGTCTCGCCGAGCCGACACCCGAGAACATTCGGTTCATCGTCACGAAGATAATCGATGCGATCGTTGCCGACGACCAGTTGGACGAATGCGATCTCACGCTACGCGAGCTAACGCAGATACGCGAGGCGATGATCCGTTCGCTCGTCGCGATCTATCATTCGCGCGTCGATTATCCCGGCTACACTCCACCGCCAAGCACCTCCGGCCAGCATAAGATGATCACGGTTGAGCTCGACAGCGAGGAGCGTGGCATGAAATATAAGGACCCCGCAGACATCCCGGTTTCCCCCGGGGGCGAGATCGAGGACGAGGCGATCGATCGGTCGCTGGAGCCCGGCAAGCGGGCGGAGGCCAAGAAAGTCTAGGCGTTCGCCACCGACCCAGCGACTTAAAAAAAGATCCGGCCAGGCTGTTAACCCTGGCCGGATCTTCTTTCACATAAAACTCGATTACTGTCCGTTGCTGTTGATAAGCTCTTTCAGTTCCTTCCCTGGCTTAAAATAGGCAACGCGTTTTGCAGGAATATCGACGGCGGCACCCGTCTTCGGATTACGGCCACGACGCGAGTTGCGCTCGCGAACTCGGAAGCTTCCAAATCCTCGTAATTCAATTTTCTCGCCGCTATTCAATGTCTCGATAATGCTGTCGAAGATTATCTCGACCAACTGCTCGGCGTCCTTTTTGGTCATGTCCGCCTCGCGTGCGACTTTCTCTACCAGATCCGCTTTTGTCATTTCACTTATCCTCGCACCGCAATGATTAGAACTACATCAAAAATAAAGCCGGCACCTCCGCGTTCAGCGGCAAGCCCGGCGCAAATACTAAGCAGACTGCTGTTCTGACTCTTCCTTTACTTCTCCTTCTGCAGAATCGACCGGCGGCGTCGGCCCCTCCTCGGTGGGCGTCGGCTGCGCCTCGCTCTGTGCTTCGGTCACGACCTCCGCCGATGCAGCTTCCGGATCATTCGCAGCCGCCTCCGATTCGGTCTCGGTCGCAGTAGCTTCAGGTGCCGCAGCTTCAGGCGTTGGGTTCCCTTCCGCAGGAGCTTCGCCCTCTGACGATTCGCCGACCGTTTCAGTTTCTGATGTTGCTTCTTCGGATGCCGCTTCCGAAGTCTCAGCGGGGGCTGACGCCTCGGCCGTGGCCGCCTCATCGGCAGCTGCAGCTTCGCGTGCGGCTGCTTCTTCATACTCGCGTCGAGCCCGCTCTTTCTTTTCGCGTTTCGCGGCCTCGCGCTCTTCCTTAGTCATTTCCGGCTTGGATTCTTCCTCAACCCCGCCCTTCATAAGATTCGCAAGCTCGCCGAGGCTGGCCATTCCGCCCTTGGCTTCGCTCGAGAACTGGCGAGTGTCGACCACCGGTTCATCGGCCTTACCAACTGCTCTCGCCGAGAGACCGATCTTCTGCTCATCGTTTTCGATGCGAAGGATCTTGAAATCCATTTCCTGGCCAAGCTGGACGACATCATCGGGCCGTTCGACGCGCTCGTCGGACAACTCCGAAATATGGCAGAGACCCTCGAGACCTTCACCAAGTTCCACGAACACACCAAAGCTGGTAAAGCGAGTGACCTTGCCGCGAACCGTGTCACCGGGACGATGCGTTGCGACGAAGCCTTCCCACGCACTCGGCGTAAGATCTTTCATCGAAAGCGAGAGTCGCTGGCCGCGTGCATCGATATTAGTGACGATCGCGTCGACTTCCTGATCTTTCTTCAGCAGTTCCTTCGGATGCTTGAGCTTCTTCGCCCATGTGATATCGGAAACGTGAACCAGCCCGTCGATCCCTTCTTCAAGCTCGACGAAAGCACCGAAGTCGGTGAGGTTCCGAACCTTTCCATGTATCTTTGTGCCGACCGGGTAACGCAACGCGACCGTATCCCAGGGATTGTCCTGTAGCTGCTTCATGCCGAGGCTGATCCGCTTTTCCTGGGTATCGACGCCGAGCACTTGAACCTCGACCTCATCGCCCTTATGGAACTGGCGCTTCGGATTCGCTCCGCGCTTCGACCACGAGATCTCGGAAACGTGGACGAGACCTTCGACACCGGGCTCGAGCTCGACAAAAATTCCGTATTCAGTGACCGATGAGACCTTACCCGTGACACGCGAGTCGACCGGGTAGACCTCAACGACCGTGGACCACGGATCCGGAAGCAACTGCTTGTACCCAAGCGAGACCTTTTCCTTTTCGCGATCCAGCTTGAGGACCTTTACCTGAAGGTGTTCACCGACCTTGAAATGATCCGCTGGATTCTGGAGGCGTCCCCACGACATATCGGTGACGTGCAGAAGCCCGTCGATACCGCCGATGTCGACGAATGCTCCATACTCGGTAAGATTTTTGATCGTTCCCTCGACAATGTAACCAACGTCGATCTGGTTGAGCGTCGCGCTCTTCTGTTCGTTCATCACGACGTCGGTGATGACCTTGCGCGACAAGACGATATTGTTGCGACGGCGGCTGAACTTGATGATCTTCGCCTCGATATCCTGGCCGATATAAGTATCGAGACCGCGGATAGGACGCGAGTCGATCTGCGACCCTGGAAGGAACGCCTCGATGCCGTTGAGATCTACTTTTAGGCCACCCTTTGTTTTGTCTACGATCTTTCCAACAACGGCGGTGTCATTCTTATAGGCATCTTCAAGGTCATTCCAGATCTTGCGGGTCTTCGCATCGGAGCGTGACAACTGCGGCGGAGCATCGCCTGCATGAATGCTCTTGATAACGACCTCGACGGTATCGCCGACGTTGAGGTCCCCGCCTTCGGCGGTCTCCTCTGCCGGGATTATACCTTCGGACTTGTAGCCGAAGTCGACGAGCGCCCCACGCTCGGACACACCTACGACCTTGCCTTCGACAAGATCACCCGCGTGATAGACGGTTTGTTCCTGTTCGAACTGCTCCAGGATGGCGCCGAAATCGATTTCGCCGCTTTTTTCCTCTTCAACGGGTGCAGCAGGTTTTGCAACCCTGCGTGGCTCGGTCCGTTCGACCGGGGCCGCGGCAGCGGGTGCCTCGGTCGTCGGTGTCGTCTGTGCAGCCGGCTCTGGCGCGGTCTGCGTGGCGGTCGTTTCAGCCGAATCCGTTGCCGGTTCGGTCGTTCCAGTTACCGGAGCCTGCGCCTCCGCGGGCTGTTCTTGTTTGCTTGTTTCCGCAGCTGCCGTATCGCCGGTGTTCGATACTTCAGCCTCATTGTTGACGTCGTTTTGCATTACCTGTGTGTGAACTTCCTTAATATAAAAATCCGGTGCGATCTCCTGCCCCGTTTTCCCCGAACAAGTTGTGCCGATTTTCCCGTTGTCGATGTGGATTCGGGAGACAGCCGCGGACGCCGGAAAAAGACAATAGAACGTTAGCTTCAGGCACCGCGCTTCCTTGATCGGATAAGACTAAAATTTACACGTCTCGTGTTGGGAGGTCAAGGTATAGCGTCGAAAAAACCTTAAAGAGTCTAGAGTTAACGGCGCGCCCCCAAAAAAGCGACGGCCCCGAAAGGGACCGTCCGATGGGTGCTTTTCGAGATAAAAGTGGACAGATCACATCCGGGTTATGAGATTGCTCACGCTCCCAAGGCCGCCGAGCTTCTCCATCTCTTCCTTTGCCATCGCCGAAGTATTCTGGATGCCTGCGAGACGCAGCCGGAATTCGTCCGGATTCGTCGCTCCCCTAAGAGCTTCCTCGAGGGTCACCAGGCCCGACTGGTACAGGTAGAACAACGATTGGTCGAAGGTCTGCATGCCGTACTGCGAGGTGCCAGCCGCGATGACGTCTCTGATCGAGGCGGTCTTTTCTTCATGGAGGATGTAATCCCGGATCAGCGGGGTCGAGATCAAGACCTCGACTGCAGGGACACGGCTGCCGGTCTTGACCGATTTCATCAAACGCTGCGATACGACAGCCTTGAGCAGTCCGGAGAGCTGTATCCGAATAGATTTCTGCTGATACGGCGGGAATGCCGAGATAATTCGAGTGAGTGTTTCCTGAGCGTCCAGCGTGTGTAGGGTTGATAGGACCAGGTGGCCGGTTTCCGCGGCAACTAATGCTGTCTCGATGGTTTCAAGATCGCGCATCTCACCAACGAGAATAACGTCTGGGTCCTGTCGCAGGCTTCCGCGAAGTGCTTCGGCAAACGAACGCGTATCCACGTCGACCTCGCGCTGGGTGATGAAGGACTCCTTGTCCTTATGCAGGAATTCGATCGGATCTTCGATAGTGACGATGTGACAGTTGCGTTGCTCGTTGATGTGGTCGACCACGGCTGCGAGTGTCGTCGACTTTCCTGAGCCGGTCGTTCCAGTTACAAGGATCAATCCCCGCTGCTCATCAGCTATCGTGTTAAGGACCGGCGGCAGGCCGAGCTGGGCAAAGTCGCGAATCTCATCGGAGATCACACGGGCGACTATGCCGATCGAATTGCGTTGCTGAAAAATGTTTACGCGGAAGCGACCGAGTCCGGAAACTCCATAACCGATATCCACCTCATAGACTTCCTTAAAGTGCTGCTTCTGGCGATTGGACATCATCGAGAAAGCCATCTCGAGCGTTTCGTCCTGGGTGAGTTTTGCCGCTCCGGATAGCGGCATGAGCTCGCCGTTAACTCGGATGACTGGCGTCGAGCCTGCACGCAAATGCAGGTCGCTTGAGCCGAAGCTCATCGCCATGCGCAAAAGATCGTCAATTCTGGTGAGCATAGTTTAGGAAAGGCGGTGCCGCGGGTAAGGGAAGCTTAGTAACGGTTGAGATATGAAGTCGGCGAAGATTTGTGCCAAACCGTCGACATCAAGTTTAGCGGCTCGCGTCGCGGAGCGTCAATGGATTTTTTGAACGGGCGGCGGCGATTCGGTCACTTTGACTGCTTCGATTCTAAATTTCAGATTTCAAGTTTGAAATTTGAGATTTTCGATGTCGTCTTTGCGACTTTGCGGGAGAACCAGGTTTTCGATGACCCGGGATTATTGTTTTCCCGCAAAGTCGCAAAGACGCAAAGAAGAAATGCATGGCACGAGGTGCAAGCGGCTCTGCGCTATAGTTGGGGCGGGATGGACGACAAGCGCTATATGCTGCGGCACTTTCTGGCTGCGCTCGCGTATCGAACGCAGAAGGCGGTTCGGGATGCGCCTGAGGACTTCGCTCATTTCAGGGCCGGTAACGACGTTAGGACGCCGATGGAATTAGTTCGTCACATGACGAGCGTGTTGGGTTACGCGAGGACTTTTTTCGTAGGCGGAAGCTACCGTCCCGAACCGCTCCTGAGCATGCAAGCGGAGATCGAGAGGTTTCATGAAATGCTCGAATCGTTGCGCGAGCACCTGGACGCCGGCACTCCATTGAAAGAGCTTACCGAAGAGCAGCTCTTGCAGGGACAGTTCTCGGACGCAATGACGCATGCCGGCCAATTGGCGATGCTCCGACGGCTTCATGGACGGCCTGTCCGGTCCGAGAATTTTATCTATGCTTCGATCTCGCCCGACAACCTGACGAGCAACCAGCCCCAGCCCGTCGCACCGGATGACGATTAGGAGCACAAATCAGAAACTAGAAACTAGAAACTAGAAACCAAGGAATTGGCTTGAGACTTATCCGGCGACTTGGGACAATCAACGCGAATGGACAACGGCGGCAAAATTCTAAAGGTAGATCCTCCGTATGCTATCCCGGGTGGTGAGGTCGCCATCGAGTGCGAGCGATTCCATGCCGAAACGGCCGGGGGACACTCCGTGTATCTGGACGGCGAGGCATGTCGCATCGTTGCTGCATCATCACGGCGCGTACTGGCGCTGTTGCCCGAGACCTCGGCGAACGGGCGTTCGATG
>CAMLKY010000104.1 GCA_946480545.1 uncultured Acidobacteriota bacterium | reverse complement strand
TTCACAAGCTTGTGGCGCACCGGTGAAGCCAGGAGCTTTTCACTCAGCGTGGTACTCCACGCCTTCCAGTCGCCGAAATTCAGCTTACGGGCGCCGAGGACGCTCTCGCTGAGAACGATCGTCTCGCGAAGGACCAGCGCAAAGCTATCAAGCTCGGAGACCGTGATCCTGCCCTCGTCCATTTCCGAGTCGGGCTCCTGTATCAACGACTTCCGAAGATGGAAATTTAGCTTCGAGCAATTCAGGAGCGCGGCGCGTGCGAGTCTGACCTCGCGCATCCAATCCCGCGTCAGGTCCTCAGCCGCCGAATCGGTGAATGCACTTCCGCCGGAACGGAGAAAGCTTTCGAGACCGGCGAGCCACAGGCCAAGCTCGAACGAGAGCTCCTTAGGGTCGAGGACGGCTATGATCGGCGATTCTATAAGCTCGACCTTCTCGTCAGAGAACAGTGTTGCCGGGTTAAACAGCGGAGCTGGGTTCGAAACTAATTCCAAGGGATTTTCCTCGCTTGCAAGTTGAAGATTAGGCGGGAAGCGAACGAATTCGCTAGATATTTTATACAATTAAGCACCATCGTTTGGCAATAAAAAGTTTTTGACGCCGGCAGCCACGGGCTATGAAAGTTCTCACGAGAATCGTCCTCGCAACTGGAAATCCGGGAAAGGTCAGAGAGCTGCGCACTTTGCTCGCGACCTCGCCTTTCGAGATCCTGGGGCTTACCGACTTCACTGATCTGACAGATGTTCCGGAGACCGGCTCAACCTTTCGCGAGAATGCTGAACTGAAGGCCGCCGGTTTCGCGCTCCAGACGGGCGAGCTTTGTCTGGCAGACGATTCGGGATTGGAGGTGGCGGCTCTCGGCGGTGCTCCCGGAGTTCTCTCCGCTCGTTTTGCGGGCGAAGGAACCGGCTACGACGTGAAGATCCCGAAGCTGCTCGAGCAGATCCGTGAGACGAACACAACCGACCGTATCGCGAGATTTGTATGTGCCATGTCCCTTTCGGATCCGGATGCCCGCATCCTGCACACGGTCGAGGCCGACTGTCCCGGAACGATCGCGAATGAGCCCCGCGGCGAACGTGGGTTCGGCTACGATCCGATCTTTATCCCAAACGACTATGACCTCACCTTTGGCGAACTTGATGACGCAGTGAAGCGGTCGATCAGCCACCGTGCGCAAGCCACCCGGCTCATGATGCGATTTTTACTGGATTTTATTGCGGTCTGACTTGACCAATCATTTTTTCGCCAGTAAAATTCGACACTTGAAATCGTTTCCTAGTTGAAACGTAGCGGGGCGTAGCACAGCCTGGTAGTGCGCACGGTTTGGGACCGTGAGGCCGCAAGTTCGAATCTTGCCGCCCCGACCATAAGGCGGGCTTGTTCAAGCGGATCATTTCCCTCTGCTGCTGTTTCTTGCAGACAACTCAGTTCACGTAGAAGATTTATCATCACAATCACTCTGGAGGTTAAGTAAACTATGGCTCGTATGACTCAATCGGAGATTGTCAATTCGTTGGCGGACTCGTCGGGACTCAAGAAGGCGGAGGTCAAAGGACTCTTCGACACAATTGCCGAACTCGCGGTGAGCGAGGTCAAGAAGAATGGTGAATTCACGCTTCCCGGCTTTGGAAAGCTTGTTAAGACCACCCGCAAGGCTCGCGAGGGACGGAATCCGGCAACCGGTGCTATTATCAACATTCCTGCGAAAACTACTGTCAAATTCCGCCTCGGCAAAGCGATGAAAGATGCCGTCGGAAAATAACAGCCGACAAAATGACGTATCTGCTTCGGCCGGTGACCTGAAAAAGGTGCCGGCCGATCTAATTTAGAACGCTTCAAAAAAATTTAGTGACATTCTGTGACTCTTTTGTTAAAATCCCATTACAAAGTTGGTTAGCGTTCAGAGTCCCTCATTTTTTGCAACGTTGAAATCGCTTTTTTCAACTAAATATCATCGGGGAATGTGTAGGTTTTACCGCAGTTTCCGGGGATTCGGTCGTTTCCAGCCGAGAGTTTAAATAAGGGGTAATTTTTCGAGAAGGAGAGTAAAAAGTGGCAGCAGCTAAACTCATGACATTGCAGGACAGGATCTTGCAGATCGATCACGCCGGTACTCGAAATTGGCGGGCGACGCTATGGAGATCGCTACGCAGGGTATCATCCGGCATCTTCGTGCGTGTGCACGAATGGAAGTTAATCCGGACGCTTCGGCAGTCCGCGAGATCATTGACGATGCTTTGAACGGCAGGCGAGTTTTCGCGGAAACGTCAAATGATCTATTAGCCGCTTAAGGAAGTATTTATATCTACAGCAATACATATCGCCGCTTCGGTTCCGAAGCGGCTCTTTTTTGTCTTTAATTGGAGTCTTCGGCAGGTTCGCGAGTACGCAGCCTTACTCGATAGAGAGTGTATTTCCCTATCACCTCACCCGCATCCCGTTCATACCATCGATCAAGGTTCGTAAGATCGGTCTCGCGATTATTATTTACCACCACGTAAGAGAGCATCGGATCCGAGGCCTTAACGGCGTCGAAGAGCGCCCTGTAGATCGCGTAGTTGCGGACCTCTTCCGCGACCTCTCCGTAGGTGAGGGGCTTCGCCTCACTGCTCAGGCGGTCCGTGTGCCGGCCCCACCCGAAAAGTGCGATCTTCGACACGAAGTCGTTCCTAAGTAAATGCTCAAGCCCGCGCGGATCGACATTGTTGTAATAGAGGTACTGGTAGTAGCGCTCCTTGTTCTCGTCCCAGGACATTCCGGCAAAGACATGCTGATGCCGTGCCCATAAAACATTTTGCGGGGCGACGCTCGGAAGGTCGTCGGACATGATCATGTCGTAGGCGAGAATGGTCGTCCGGTGTGGGTCGGAATCCTCGGCGGCGAGCTGCTCAAGGCGCTTGGCAACCGGAAGAGCGAGGTCACGTTCGACGTTTGCGTCATCGAGGACGCGGACGGTGTAATGACACTCGACAAATCCCCACACGCCCGCGCCGACGGTAAGCATCACGCATGCGACCTTCGCCAGAAGAGTTCCCTCGGCCAAACTCCGTCGGACGAGAAGACCTACCGCGAGCACCAGAGCCAACGCCGCGACATAGTTACCGATAAAAACCTGGTAGTGGATAGGCTGCAGCTCACGCCCGGTGATCACCTGTTGGTTGAAAATAACCAGCGGTACGATCGCCAGCGAGATAACGAAAAGCGTTGCCGGCTCGCGAAGTGCCATCGCCTTTGTCGCAACTCCGACAGCAATAAGAATGATGCACGCCACGCTGATGTATTCCGGCATTCGCCACAGATCCGGCATCCGCGTGTAGACAAGCAGTTGGACGTGATCCATCGTGTCCGACCGCTTCGAGAGCAGCCAGGCGTACGGCAACAACGCAAGCACGCACCCTAAACCCACGACCGTCAGGGTCCGCAGATCCTGCCGGAAACCGGAGGGTCTGAAGATAAGCCATATCAGAAACAGGCATCCAAGCCACGCCGCCGCGGTCGTCCAGATGTAGAAGTACGAGAAGACGGTGTAGGCGAAGCAAATGATCGCCGCTATCGGTAATGCGGAACGCAGCACGCGGAACGCGGAATTCGTTTCGCTGCGTTCCGATGAGAAACCTGCGGTCCCATCCGGTTCGGATTCCGCATTACGCGTTCCGCGTTCCGCGTTTCCCAGGATCATCCACACAACCGCAAACAGAACGAACACTGCGGCCGTCGCCATCGCCGGGATATATCGGCGGAAGCCTGGAAAATAGGGATAAGAGAATCCGTCGAAAAATATCTCCGGCATCGCGCCTTCACCTGCAGCCAGAGCTCCGCCGGCGAATACGACCAGCGAACCTGCCATACCGAACCAATTGCTTGCCGTAAGTCGGGCGATCAACCAGAACGCGGCGAGGGCGGCTATGAATCCGGCGAACGCGCCCGAAAGCGTCATTGCCCACGGCGTTCCGATCCCAAATATCCGCGCCGGGAGCGCGACGGTGTAGGGTGCAGCGAATTGTATCGAAAAGAGGGATTCCTGCTGCGGGGTCGCGAGCGATTCGTCTCGGCCCGAGTACGGATCGTTCTTCCGCGGACGCCCGTCGATCAAAGCTCGAACGTACGCGGCATACGCCACCTCGTCGATGTCGTTATACGCATAATGCCCATTCCACTCAGACCCGCGCAGGTAGAACATCTTCAACTGCGGGTAGAGGCAATAAACTGAAAGGAAAATTGCGGCGACAACGCCGAAGCGCCAGCGAAGCTTCATATGACAAAGCCATAAAGTAGCACAGCGCCGTGCATGTTGTCCCTGTGCTAAACTCGATCAAAATGAGCTGTCGCGTCATTACCATTTTCCTGATCGTGCTCGCGCTGAAGTCGGCGGTGCTGTCGCAGGATCACGGGATCGAGTTTGTCTCCGGACCCGAATTCAGACTTTCCGAGCGGGCGGTGGCGGCGGGTATCGATGGCTCGCTGACGGTGTCATTCAAGGTCGATAAGCTGGGAAACGTTAGCGATGTGGATGTGATCGCTGGCCCGATCTGGCCGTGCGACTCATCTCCCGGTGCGGTGATCAAGGAGGTGCGCGATGCAGTCGAAGCGAACATCCTCGCCTCGAAATTCTCCCCGGCGACGAAGGGTGGAAAGCCTATCGACAGTCGTGCCACCCTCGATTTCGCGCTTGGTATTGCCTATCGGGAAGCCATGCAGGGAAAGACGAACGCGAAGACTAAATGGGTTGTCGATGTAGGAACGCTCCAAGCCCGGGCGACACAGCTTCCGAAACCGATGTACGTCGGCATCCCGGGCACTGCGACGGTTCGGGTTCTTATAGATGAATCCGGCGACGTGATCGCGGCCGGCGCGATCCGGGGTCACCCGGCACTGCATGTGCCATCACGTCGGGCGGCTTGCGAAGCGAAGTTTCCTCCGCCGACCGTCGAAGGGAAAGCGATGAAGATTACGGGCGTTATCCACTACGATTATTCCCGCTGGGGCGTGACTGCGCGGTAGAAGGCAACTATGAAAAGAACTTTACTCGTAATGATCCTATGCGTCGTCGGATCGGCGAACGCGTATGCCGGTGAGATCGAGGAACAAAACAAGGCACTCGCTCGACGGTTCTACGAAGAAGTTTGGTTCAAGAACAACCCGGCTGCCGTCGACGAGCTCGTCGCTCCGACCTACATCGCTCACGACACCGGTGATCGAAAGAATTCGATGGAGCCCGCCGATGAGCAAAAGAAGATCGCACAGTTTTTCTGGGAGCGCGGGACGATGACCGGCACGATCGATTACCAGATCGCCGAAGGCGACCTGGTCGCGACCAGGTGGCAATGGTATTTCAAACCAAACGTGTGGTGGATGAGGATCATCAGCGGCGACGAACATATTCCCATCATCAACGTGTTTCGGATCCGAGACGGAAAGATCGTAGAAGTCTGGAACCACCGACATGATATCGATACCGGGCAAGCGAATTTTATTTTCGTGAAAGGATTGGTCGTCGGGTTGATTCCTTTTTTGGTGACCTTGATAGTTTTGGGCGTTCTTTGGTTCCGACGCCGGCGACGGCCGATAACCGGCGAAGAAGCTCCAAGCGTATGAAGCGTCTCGCTCTAGTTTCGACGATGATCATCTTGATGGCGGTGGTTACGCGCGCCCAAACCGATGGATATCTCGAACCTGAATTGATTCGTACACCGGCTCTCAAGCTCCCACGAGCAGTAACAGATCTCTCGGGCGAACTTCGGGTTGGAGTCAACGTCGACGCCAGTGGTAGGGTTACGGAGGTTACAACGGTCAGCGGTCCCGGAGATATCTGTGTTCAGGTAACCAGGGCCGACGTCGTGATGGCTCGTACTGCAGCGCGCGCTGCGGCCTTAAAGGCAAAATTTAAACCAGCAATATCCAGTGGCCAGCCCGAAGCCGGCAAAGGGGTAGTCATCTTCTTGTTTCCGATCCATGGCGGTAAGGCGCCACTAAAGTCGAATGTCGCTGAGGTCTATAACCTACACAATATCCAATCCATCTCGCTTCCTCAGCCCACTTATCCCCCTGCGGCAAGAGCGGTCCGCGCATCTGGGTCTGTAGAGATTCAGGTGTTGATAGATGAGACAGGATCCGTTTTTTCGGCCCGGGCAATAAACGGGCATCCCCTCCTCAGGGCTGTATCCGTCTCGGCTTCCTGCGAAGCAAAGTTCAGACCGGCGCTGTTGAGTGGACGGCCGGTGAAAGTTTCATCGGTTATTACCTATAACTTTGTGCGTTAGCACCGCCGTATGACCCAGCTTATTGAAGTTACCCGCGGAAAGTATTATTTTTCTTGAGACGCGATAAATTGCCATCGAGCGATCAAGAAGGTAACCCTAGTGCGACCGACCAACATCAACGATCCGGAATATTTCCACAAGGTAGTGGATTGCCAGTGGGCGTGTCCCGCTCACACGCCCGTACCAGAGTACATTCGCTTGATCGCTGAGGGACGATACACCGAGGCATACATGATCAACTGGGATTCGAATGTGTTTCCCGGCATCCTTGGCCGTACGTGCGATCGGCCGTGCGAGCCGGCGTGCCGCCGCGGGCGCGTCGAAGAAGAACCCGTCGCGATCTGCCGTTTGAAGCGCGTCGCTGCTGACAACAAAGGCGAGGTCAGGTCGCTGATGCCGAAAGCGCCGTTCGCTCCAAACGGCAAGAAGGTCGCACTGATCGGGGCCGGCCCCGCGTCGCTGACTGTTGCACGCGATCTCGCACCGCTCGGTTACGAGATCCATCTCTTTGACGAACAGTACAAGGGCGGCGGGTTTATGCTCAGCCAGATCCCGGCCTTCCGGCTGCCCGAGACCGTGCTCGACGAAGAGGTCAATTACATCCTCGACATGGGCATCCACGCGCACTTCAATCAGTAT
>CAMLKY010000103.1 GCA_946480545.1 uncultured Acidobacteriota bacterium | reverse complement strand
TAGTCTGAGATCTCAGACTCTGAAATTTGAGATCTGAGATTTGAGATCTCATAGGGGTATGGTGTCAATGGTTAGCATGGAGGTCTCCAAAACCTTAGGTCCGGGTTCGAGTCCTGGTACCCCTGCCAGATAGAACAGGCCTTCTAGCCTGAGTTAGACAGACCGGGAGAAGTTCGGTCGTGGGAGTAAAGACGTGGCGGAAGCAGTCTTAGATAAAAGTGAGAAGAAGGAAGGCATCGGCGAGTTTATAAAAGAGACTCGCGCCGAGCTCGACCGCACGACGTTTCCGTCGTCCGAAGATGTCAAGAACACGACGATAATCGTCATTATCAGCGTTATCTTCTTCGCAATTTACCTCTTTCTGATCGACCAGGCATGGACGTACATTTTGGAAGCCGTTACCTGGGTCGTCAATAAGATCGCCGGAGCATAGGATTTTGGTCATGAAGCAGTGGTATTTCATCCACACATATTCGGGACACGAGAATAAGGTTGTCGAGAGCCTCGAAGCGCGCATTCGCGACATGGAGCTCAGCGAACAGATAACCGAAGTCCTGCTTCCGAAGGAAAAAGTGATCGAAAAACGCGGAAATAAGGAGCTTGTTTCCGAGCGCATGTTCTATCCCGGCTATGTTCTGGTAGAGATCGAATGTGACGACAAGGGTAAGATCCCCGATAACGTTTTTCACGTTATCAAGGCGACGCCAAAGGTTACCGGGTTTCTGGGTGGAAAGCAGCCGACGCCCCTTACCCAGGCCGAGGTTGATCAGATCGTTCACAACATCGAGGTTGCTACAGAAAAGCCGAAACCGAAGTTTTCATACGACGTCGGAGAAGTTGTTCGCATCAAATCGGGCCCGTTCGCTAGCTTTACCGGCAAGGTAGAGGAAGTCAGCGAAGAGAAATCAACCTTGAAGGTCACGGTGACCATCTTCGGGCGTTCGACCCCGGTTGAATTGAATTTCCTGGATGTCGAAAAGGTGACATTCGCAGAGGAAGAATGAGGGAGTAAATAGTAAATCGTGAATCGTTAATAGAGAAGAACGATTCACGATTAACGATTTACGATTTACTAAGACATGGCAAAGAAGATAGAAGGTTATATCAAGTTACAGATTCCCGCCGGCAAGGCGAATCCGGCTCCGCCGATCGGACCTGCTCTCGGCCAGCACGGTGTGAATATCATGGAATTCTGCAAGGCATTCAATGCGAAAACGCAGAATGACGACCCGGATATGAAGATACCGGTCGTGATCACGGTTTACGCCGATCGTTCGTTTACGTTCGAGACGAAGACACCGCCTGCAGGCGATCTGCTTCGGAAGGCCGCTGGAATACCCAAGGGCTCCGGCAAGCCGAACAAAGAGAAGGTCGGGACGATCTCGCGGGACAAGATCCGCGAGATAGCCGAAAAGAAATTGCAGGACCTGAATACGACGAACATCGAATCCGCGATGCGGACGATCGAGGGGACTGCGAAGTCGATGGGATTGACCGTCGAGGGGTAGAATTTGCGATTTGCGATTTGCGGTTTTCGATCGCGTCTGTGAATCGTCAAGAAAGGGAGGGATATCGGATTTCGGATCACACGGTCCGGGATCGCAAATCCCGCTAACACCTGGAGGTTATATGAAAAGAGGAAAGAAGTACCTGGCTGCGATGGAAAAGATCGAGCCCGGTAAGAAGCACACGCTTGAAGAAGCGGTCTCGAAGCTAAAAGAGATCGCCTTTGCGAAGTTCGACGAAACGGTCGAGCTTACGATGTGGCTGGGCGTCGATCCGCGAAAGGCGGATCAGCTGGTACGCGGCACGATCGTTCTTCCGCACGGGCTCGGCGGTGCGGCCAAAAAAGTCGTTGTCATCGCGCAGGGCGATAAGATCAAGGAAGCCGAAGCCGCCGGAGCCGACATTGCCGGCGGTGATGATCTTGTTGAGAAGATCAAAGGCGGCTGGCTCGACTTCGATGCACTGATCGCGACGCCCGATATGATGGGCAAGGTCGGTCAGCTTGGTAAGGTCCTCGGTCCTCGAGGCCTGATGCCGAATCCCAAGACAGGAACGGTAACGATGGACGTCAAGACGGCCATCGAAGAAACCAAAGCCGGTAAAGTGGAATACCGCGTCGATAAGACGGGCGTCATTCACTCGCCGGTCGGAAAGGTTTCGTTTGACGACGCCAAGCTGCAGGAGAACACACGCGTTCTGATCAACGCCGTCATGAAGGCGAAGCCAACGACGGCAAAGGGTCGTTACCTGAAGAAGATCAACCTGGCGGCGACGATGAGCCCCGGCGTTTTGCTCGACGAGCTGGCGTACGTGTAATCGGTGAGGGAGTAAGAAAATGAAAACAAGAGAAACGAAACAGAGAGATTTAGACGCCCTTACCGCATCGTTGCAGAATGCTAAGTCCGCGATGGTCGTCAGCTTTTCGAAACTGACGGTCAACAAGGACATCGAGTTCCGGAATAATCTTCGCGAGGCCGGTGCGAAGTACCAGGTCGTAAAGAATACGCTTGCGCGGATCGCTGTTAAAGATACGCAGTTCGATCAGGCCACCGAGCATTTCAAAGGCGTCACCGCTATCGCATGGACCGAGAATGATCCTGTCGTTTTGTCGAAGGCGATCTCGAAGTTCATGAAGGACAATGCTGACATCTACACCTTCAAGACTGGTGTCGTGGATGGACGTCTTGTCGACTTGAAACAGGTCCAGGAGATCGCGAGCCTCCCGTCGAAGGAAGAGCTTATTTCGAAGCTGCTGTATGTGCTCAACGCACAGGCCCAGCGTATCGTGACGGTCATCAATGCCGTCCCGCGTGATCTCGCGGTCGTGATCAAGCAGATCGGTGAAAAGGCTCCTGAAGCACGCGGCGGTGCTGCTCCGGCAGCTGAAGCGAAAGCTGCTGAAGAGCCGGCGGCTGTAGAAGAAGCTGCACCTGCGGCCGAGGAGGCTGCTGTGGCTGAAGCACCTGCGGCGGAGGCGGAGGCACCGGCAGAAGCCGCCGCCGAAGAGGCCCCGGTTGCTGGGGAAGGCGAAGAGAAAGCCGAATAGGTTTCGTTCGGCGTGCAAGCTTTAGCTTGTACTCCGAGCTTAAAAGCCGTGCTCAAGGAAAACGAGCCGGGACGATTTGTCAGGTCGTTTCGGTGTCGGATCGGACGAAACAGGAGATGCACCCGGTTTCCATGGTCCCGTGGGTTCTAGCGGCTGACAAATAAGTGATCGTTGCTCGTGGATCGTTGTTCGTTGCGAAGAAAGCAACGATAGGGGATCGACGAACTCCGATCGAATAGACACAGAACCCTGTACAGGAGATAGATAATTATCATGGCGATTACAAAAGACGAAGTAGTTGAATATTTGAAGGGCATGACGCTTCTCGAAGCGTCCGAGCTGGTCAAAGAGCTCGAAGAGGTTTTCGGTGTGTCGGCTGCGGCAGCAGCGGCTCCGATGATGATGGCGGCTCCGGCCGGCGGTGATGGCGGCGGTGCTGCAGCAGCGGAAGAGAAGGATTCGTTTGACGTTATCCTGTCGGCCGCCGGCGGCAACAAGATCGCGGTCATTAAGGTCGTTCGCGAGGTCGTTGCAGGCCTTGGTCTGAAGGAAGCGAAGGACCTGGTCGACGGTGCTCCGAAGGCGCTCAAGGAAGGCGTTTCGAAGGACGAGGCCGAAGAGATCAAGACCAAGCTTACGGAAGCGGGCGCAACCGTCGAGATCAAATAGCAAGTTCGGGAGTGCAGACTTCAGCCTGTTAACAAGCTAAAGTTTGCACTCCGAACGAACTAAATTTGTCTCATCCAAACCTAGCTGGTACACTAAGTCCAGCGCGCGTTTGGTTTCTAACTTTGATTGAGTTGCACTTACCGTCTGCGGACGGATGTGAAACCTAGGTTTTATCGGGGTTTCTTGCGGTTTTGGGCGATCTGGCGGATCGCAAAAATGGGAGTCGGTGTCTTTTTGCGGCACTCTCGAAAAATTTATTAAAGCAGCGATTTACTGCTGAAAAGCGGTCAGGGCAAACTTTACCCTCGACCGCATTTGCCGTCTTTTACTGAAGATTTTTGCCGGGAGTATCTGATGTCACGGGAATCCTAGCAACAAACGACGGATAAATCAACAGGTATTTTCTTCAGGCTTTTACTCATATGATCAACAATCCGCTTCAAAATAATTCACATGGCCTGGGACGTCGAACAAGCCAGTCGCCCGAGCGTGTAGATTTCTCGAAGATCTACACAACGGCGCAGATCCCGAATCTTATCGAGGTGCAGCGTGAATCGTACAACCGGTTCCTGCAGATGGATCTTATTCCCGAGGAGCGTGACAATATCGGGCTCCAGTCCGTGTTCCAATCGATCTTTCCCGTCTCGGATTTTCGCGAGACGGCTACGCTCGAGTACGTCGAATACCAGATCGGGAACTGGCAGTGTAAGTGCGGAAACCTCGAGGGGCTCGAGCACCTCCGTGCGAACTGCAAAAATTGCGGCTCGAAGATAAAGGTCGACCCGTTCAATCCGGCAGAGGTGCTTTGTAACAACTGCGGAACGTTCAATGCGGTTCGTCCGAAGCTTTGCCCGAACTGCGGTGAGCCCGTAGGTCTCAAGCACAAGCATGACCAGCAGGAATGTCAGGAACGCGGCATGTCATACAGCGTTCCTCTCAAGGTAAAGATCCGACTGACGGTCTTCGATAAGGATGCCGAGACCGGTACATCGACTATCCGGGATATCAAGGAGGAGGACGTATTCTTCGGCGAGATCCCGCTGATGACCGATAACGGAACGTTCATCATCAACGGTACCGAGCGCGTCATCGTGTCGCAGCTCCACCGCTCGCCGGGCGTGTTTTTCAAGGGTGATCGCGACGAGTACCTCGCCAAGATCATTCCGTACCGCGGTTCGTGGGTCGAGTTCGAATACGACCAGAAGGGCATACTTCACGCCCGTCTCGGAAAGCGTAAGATCCTGGCGACGATCTTCCTTCGAGCACTGGGAATGTGGCTGAATCCGCAGATCGACATGAAGACGGTCTCGGACAGCATTCTCGAGGAGGTCGTCAAGAATGCCGAATTTACGAACGCCGATGTGCTTCGGCTTTTCTACACGATCGATAATGCCGTCATTTCGAAAGGCAAGATCTATCTGAAGGTCAAACCCGAGGGGGCCACCAACCTTGCCGGGATGCGTGCCGAAGAGGACATCAAGGACCGCAAGGAAGAGGTTACAAAGACCGGCAAGAAGATCACCAAGGCGGCGATCGCCGAGCTTCGAAAGCTCAAGAAAGATAAGGTCGAGGTCTCGGTCAACGACTTTGATGGATCGTATGCCGTCGACGACATCATCAATACCGAGACGGGCGAGGTGATCGTTGAATCGAACACCGAGCTTACGCCGGCGAAGCTGCAGCAGATCATCGAGGAAGGCATCGAGGGCTTTGCCGTTTTCTTCCCGAAAGGGGACGAGATCGGTGAAGTGATCTCGCAGACCCTGAAGAAGGACGCGATCCTGAAACCGGTCGACGCGCTGCTTGAGATCTATCGCAAGATGCGTCCCGGCGATCCCCCGACCGTTCCGACGGCGTACCACCTGCTCGAGGGAATGTTCTTCGATGCACGGAGGTTCGATCTTTCACGGGTTGGACGTCTGAAGTTCAACATCAAGATGGGCCGTCCCGAGCGCGATCGGATCAACGATCCGCTACTCGCTCCGACCGATTTTGTCGAAGTCGTCAATTACCTTCTTCGCATGAAGAAGAACAGCGAGCAGTATTCGCAGGACGATATCGACCATCTGGGCAACCGCCGCGTCCGCGCGGTCGGTGAGCTGCTCGAGAATCAGTTCCGCATCGGTCTCGAACGAATGGAGCGGGCGATCAAGGAGAAGATGTCCATCCAGCAGGACATGTTCACCACGATGCCGCGCGACCTGGTAAACGCAAAACCGGTGACGGCGGCAGTCCGCGAGTTCTTTGGATCGTCGCAGCTCTCGCAGTTCATGGATCAGACAAATCCGCTTTCCGAGATCACACACAAGCGTCGGCTTTCGGCTCTCGGACCCGGCGGTCTTTCGCGTGAACGTGCCGGATTCGAAGTTCGAGACGTTCACCCGACCCACTATGGCCGTATCTGTCCGATCGAGACCCCTGAAGGTCCGAACATCGGCCTGATCTCGTCGCTGTCGTGCTTTGCGCGGATCAACGAGTTTGGCTTTATCGAATCGCCGTACAGGAAGGTCGAAGACGGACGGGTGATCGAGTACGTCAAGATCCACAACGGCGGCGACACCAAGTTCAAGCCGAACGAGCATGTCCCGCTAGAGGAGGTCGAGAAGGCGAACAAGAAACTCGCCAAGGAAGACGGTAAACAGGCTGAGTTCGAACCCTACCCGTTCTACCTCACGGCGTGGGAAGAGGACCGGTACACCATCGGACAGGCGAATATCGAGCTCGACGAGAAGGGAAATCTCGTCAATGAGCGAAATGCTGCCCGTCAAAAGGGAGAGTTCATCACGGCTGATCGTGCGGACATCCAGTACATGGACGTGTCGCCGAAGCAGTTGGTTTCGGTCGCAGCGTCGCTTATCCCGTTCCTCGAGAATGACGACGCGAACCGTGCGTTGATGGGATCGAACATGCAACGCCAGTCCGTACCGCTGCTCCGTGCCGAGTCACCGTACGTTGGTACCGGTATGGAAAAGATCGCCGCACGCGATTCGGGAGCGCACGCATGGCCGAAGACGCTGACCTCTACAAGACGCGCGACGGCATCGTCGATTACGTCGATTCGGAACGCATCATCGTGAAAGCCGACCATCGTGTCGACGGCACGATCTCGCGTGAGGTTACGGCCGATATCTACTCGCTGGTCAAATTCAAGCGTTCGAACCAGAACACCTGTATCAACCAACGTCCGATCGTTGCTGTCGGGGAGCGTGTTCGTAAGGGTCAGGTCATCGCTGACGGTCCTTGTACCGATCGCGGT
>CAMLKY010000102.1 GCA_946480545.1 uncultured Acidobacteriota bacterium | reverse complement strand
CGGAGTCGACCGCCGCATTCTCGCCGAACACCCGCGATCTTAATTCGCCGGTTTTCAGCGAATAGAAGAGGATCCGATTTTCGGAATCGATGATCGTCAGCCAATCACCCACAGTGAAGACACGCTCGATCGTAAACGAGCCCTCGCCCGTTTCGATCAGGACCGTCCCCAACTCGGCGCCGGTCGCGGCGCTAAATGCCTGAACGAGGTAGTCACCCTCTTTCTCACCCATCGACTTGGCTCGAGCTGCCAGTTCCGGATTCTTCTTCAAGATCTCCTTAGCTGACTTCTGTGTCATTGCCCAATAGAGACTAACGGTCTCAGCCCGCGAGTCGAGGAAGACAGTCGGCGGCTCGAAGTCGTATTTCTTCGACCATAGCGGCGCCCGAGTGATCGCATCGGAAAGCTCCAGCGTTGCACCTTGCCTGGTGAAAATTCCGGGTCCGCCAGTGAAGGTAATACGCTTATCGCTATCTTTGTCGTCGGCTTTGTCCTTGAGCCGCTTCTCGAAGGCCTCCTCGAGGCGCGTTTTGAATCGAATTAGAAATCTTCCGTTCTGTTTCAGTGAGAAAGGCGAGATCGGATCAAGCGGCTTGGTTGAGTTATTGCTTGGGTCCAACGCGACGATCCTTCGCGGTGCGCCGTCCGCCGCTGGAAGATCGACATATACCATCCCCTGAGGATCTATGTATGAACCGCGGAACGAGCGGATATGCGACTTCAGGTTTCCCGAGCCCAAATCCCACACGGCCCCGCGGGTCCCCTCCGAAAGGGCCAACGTGTCGAGACCGTCCGAAACAGCGATCGTGCGAATGTCCGCCAAATCGTTCGAAGGAAGCGCGGCTTTACCTACCGCGGCGATCTTTTCATTCTCATATTTCATCAGTACGACGCTGCCGTCCCCGCTTTCAGCAACAAAGAAATCTCCCCAGCCGTCCATCGCCGTGGTCCTACTTGTAAGAAAGATCTTGTTCTGCGAGACGTTGTAAACGCCGACGGCGCTGTCCTTGATCGGCCGCACGAAGATGTAGTCGCCGTTGAACGGCTTCTCGTAAGAATTGCCGTTCAATCTGAATTTCTCCACGCGATCGCCGCCGGGGAATGTGAAGATACCGGACTTTTCAGGGTCGTCCTTGTGCTGACCGATGACCTTGTCGTTCGAATAGAATGCAAACGGCATCGCGACAATGTTCTTCAGGCTTTCCGGCAGCTTGATCTCACGGCCCTCGGAAAGATCGAAAGCGATGAAAGCCTCCTGATTGTAATTCGTGCCAAAGAAGCTCGCGAACGCCGACGCACCGAGAAAGTTGTCAAAAGCTATCCTAAAAACACGTCCCCCGAGAAAATAGCGACTGTCGGGTGAAAACTCCATTTCTAGCAAGTCTGACTCTTTCCGCTTCCCGGCGAATAGATCGGGCATCATAGTCAAACCGTCGAAGAAATTGAGCTCGTAGAACTTCTTTTTCGTGAACGTCTTCTCGTTGGTCGCGACATTGATCAAATGAAGATCGCCTTCCATCGAGTAGCACACCAGCGTCCTTGCATCCGGCGAAAGGGCTGTCTGAAGGCAAGGCTCGCGCACGTAAACTTCCCGGGTGAGAATTGGCTTTCGCGACTCGATGTTCCACGACTCGATGCGAAGACCAAACGTTTGTAAGACGAAGGTCTTCGAATCCGGCGAGAAATGCGCGGCCTTAACGTTGTCTATGTTGACCCTGAACAGAAAACCGAACGGCTCTCTCTTCAAGATGTTCACACCGGACGCATCGATGGCGAGAATATGACTTCCGTCCGGGCTGAATTGGAAATGCTGGATATCACCGCGCAGTGCGGGCGTCAGACGGCCTTTCGATAAAAGTCCCTGAAACTTTTCCTGGTAACGCACCGACAGGATCGAAACAACGTAAGTTCGCCAGCGCTCGAAACTCTCAGCATCGCTCGCCGCTTTCCGATCGCGACACTCCTCGGGAATCGACCCGATCGCCTTGAGCACTTCCCGAAGACGCTTCTGCTCGGGTTTCGAGATACCAAAGAAATCGGCGAGGCCCCCGGCGCCTTTTCCCTTGATCTCCGTCATTCGTTCCCACGCGGTCGCGTAGGCATTGGGATCGTAGCCGGCAGCCATCATCGCGTAGAGACCTATCCGGTCCGCCTCGAGTTGCTGGTCACCCTCGTGGCCGCCGCGCTGTTTGATACGTTTCGTCCGCTGCCGGTCGAGGAACTGGTTGAATTTATCGAAGACGTCGTCGCGGTCGCCGACTCGATCTATACCGAGGATCTCCTTGAAAGCTTTGCTGTAGTCGGATGAGTGATGTCGCACGATGCCATGACCGAGCTCGTGCCCGAGAATTCCGGCCAGCTCATCTTCGCTTCGCACAAATGAGATCAGCTTCCGCGTTACATAGATCCGTCCTCCCGCGACGTTGAAAGCGTTCAGCTCGGGCGAATCGACGACAAAGAACCGAAACTTGATGTTCGTCGGCGGCAGATGCCGGAGAAGCCGGGCGCCCATCTGCTCGAGATAAAGCGTCGCCTGCGAATCCTGGAGAACGAGGAAGTTCTTGTCGACCGTTTCGGCGATCACATCCCCGAGGTACATCTCCTGCTGCTCGCTAAAAATGTTTGCGGTATTCTTGTTAAAAACGACCTCGGGCGGTTTGCACGGGGTCTGAGCTGACACGGAATAGAGATCGACGGCTAGTAACAAGAAAATTACGGGGATGACGTACTTCATATTTCAGGACGGGTGACGCGAATCGTTGTTCAAAATATAACAATCACCGATCAACGGCAATCTTTTGCGAGAGTTCTAACGCCCGCCATCAGTCTGACTATCTGAGCAACAGTTCGGATATCCGGTCAGACTGGCTTCTGCACCGCGATCTCATTCGCGTTAAAGACGTAGTACCTCTGATTGGATATCAGAACGAAGAGCTTTCCTCCGGGTCTGTCGAAGGTCGCGTAAACTATTCGCCCGGGAAACCGGAACTCGTCTATGCGTCGTCCGGTATTGAGATCGATGATTCCCAGTACGCCGGGTACGTTCTCAACTGCCGCAATCGAAAGCGTGGGATTCACCGCTGCATTCTCACCAAAAACACGCGATCTCAGCTCGCCGGTCTTAAGTGAATAGAAGAGAATACGATTCTCGGAATCGATGATCGTAAGCCAGTCGCCCGTGGCAAAGACACGTTCTATCGTGAAAGAACCCTGACCGGTCTCGATCAGCACCGAACCCAGCTCGGCCCCGGTCGAAGCGTTGAGCACCTGGACCAGGTAGTCACCCTCCTTCTCGCCCATCGAGCGCAGTTTATCGGAAAGTCCGGGTTTCTCTTTTATGATCTCCCGGGCTGTTTTTGCCGTCACTCGCCAGTACAGCGAAACAGTTTCAGCCTGCGCATCTAGAACGTACTGAGGAGCTTCGTCCTTAAAGTGTTTCGACCACAGCGTGGTTCGCGTGGCCACGTCACTCACCTCGATCGTCGCATCGGTTACCGGCACATTCCTGATGTCCGACACGAACGCCCCCGCAAAAAGGACCTGCGTTCGCTCCTTCGGCTGCTCCTCGCCGCTCGGGGCGTCCGGTTCATTCTTTTTGTTCTTCTTGCCGCCGTCCGATTCCGTTTTTACGCGGACCAGATATTTACCGACTTGCTTTATCCCCGTGCCGTTTACCGCTTCGAGTTTGCCCGTCGCTCCGGTCTCGACATCGAGTTGGGCGACCGACCGCGCCTGATCGCCGGCACTTGGGAAATCTGCGAACACGGTTCCTTTTGAGTCGATGTAGGCTCCACGAAAGCCTCGGATGTACACCTTCATCTTTCCGCTCGTCAGGTCCCAGATACCGCCCCGAGCATCGTCGGAGATCGCCAGCTTGTCCATGCCATCGGAAACGGCCAAAGCCCGCAGTTTCCCCAATTGGCTCGAGGGAATCATCACCGATGCGAGTGTCTGCAGGTTTCCGTTCGTCAGCTTCATTAGATCGATCGCTCCGGTGTCCGCCTCGGACACGAAGAAATCGTCCCACCCATCAAAGGCAGCCGTCTTGTTTGCCAGAAACATCGTCTTCCCCGATACGCTGTATGCTCCGACCGGGTGAGTTTTGATCGGGCGAACGAAAATATAATCTCCCTTGAACGGTCGCTCGTACGAATCCGCGTTCAGGTAAAACTGTGCTACTCGCTCGCCGGCGGGAAAACTGAATATGCCGGACTTGTCTGCATCCTTTCTGTGTTGGCCGATGATGCGATCATTCGAATAGAACGCGAACGGTGCCGAAACGATGTTCTTGAGGCTCGCCGGGAGCTTTAGCTCTTTTCGCTCGGCGAGGTCGTATGCGATGAAGGCTTCACTGATCAGATCGGGAGTGTGCCCGTAAGTGATCACACCGGCAGTGATAGCTCTGCCGGTAAATCGAAACACGCGACCGGCGAGAAAATATCTTCCGTCCGGCGAAAACTGCATCTCCAGCGTCTCATCAAGATCGAAGTCGTCAGGATTCAAATTCCATGCAAGATACTCGAAGATCGTTGGAACGTAGAATCGTGGTTTCGAGACGATCTTTTCGTTCGTCGCAACGTCAATTATCTCGAGGCTCCCATTGCCGGAGTAGCACACGAGCGTCTTTCCGTCAGGCGACAGGCGTGACTGGAGACATCCGTTTCGAACATACGCCTCGCGCACGAGCGTCGGCTTGCGCGTTTCGACATCCCAGACTTCGACCCGCAGGCCTTTTGTCATGAATAGGAACGATCTCGAATCCGGAGAGAACCTCGCGAATTTTGCGTCCGCAACATCCACGCGGAATAGAAAGCTGAAAGGGTCGCGTCGAAGAATGTTAATCCCCGCTCCGTCCTGCGCAATTATGTACTGGCCATCGGGACTAAACTGAAAATGCGTGATGACGCCTCGCAACGCAGGACTCAGAACACCTTTCAGCTTGAGCCCGCGGAATTTCTCGCGGTGTCGGACCGACGTTATCGAAAGCACGTGCGACTGCCATTTAAGGAATGCCTCGTTAATGTTAGGCACCTGCCCGCGGCACTCGGACGAAACTGTGCCGATCGCCTTTACGATCTCGCGAAGACGTTTCTCACCTGGGTTGGTCGTCCCGAGTATGTCGCTTAACCCGCCAACGTCTTTCTTGTTGACCTCGGCAAGACGTTCCCACGCGGTTGCAAACGCATTCGGCTCGTAACCGGCCGCCATCATCGCGAAAAGTCCGATCCGGTCGGCTTCCATCTGCTGATCCCCTTCGTGACCGGCGCTTCGCCTTATCCTCTTTGTTCTCCAGCGGTCGATCATCTGGTTGAACTTATCAACCACGTCCTGCCTGTCGCCGAGCTTCTCAACCCCGAGGATCTCCTTGAATGATCGGCTCATATCCAGCGAGCCATGACGCACGATCCCGTGTCCCAGCTCATGCCCGAGGATACCTGCCAGTTCATCCTCGCTTTTGAGGAATGCGATCATCTTGCGCGTTACGTAGATGCGTCCGCCGGCGACGTTGAAGGCGTTCAGTTCGGGTGTGTCAACGACAAAGAACCGGAACTTTATTGTGGTCGGCGGCAGGTGTTTGACGAGCTTGTCTCCGATCTGCTGAAGATACGCGCTGAGCGCATCGTCCTGCAGCACTACGAAGTTCTTTTCGACGGCCTCCGCCAGCGCATCGCCGAGGTACACCTCCTGCTCTTCGCTAAAAATGTTATTAGCATTCTTGTTGAAGACGATTTCCGGTGGTTTACAGGGAGTTTGGGAAAATGCGGAGAACGTAAAAAGGGCAAGCGCGAGCGCTGCAAACAGGCCGTGGACGTATTTCATATTTCTGGAGCGACAGGATGCCGGGGCTTAGGATTCAAAATATAGCATTCCGGCTGCCCGGAAGAAAACGCTTGGTCGTCCGCTATCGCACGCGGCTGGTGCGTCGTTTCAGGAAGTCCATAAGCACGAACTGGGTAAGATTATTGGGATTTGCGAAGTACGCTTTGCCCCGCGTCATCGCCGTCATTTGCTTTACGAAATCGACGAGATAGTAGTCGCTCGCGAGCATGAAGGTATTGATCATGATGTTCGACTTCCGGCACGCCTGTACCTCTTTGAAGGTCTCAGCCATTACGAACGGATCGTTCCCCATCGAGTTTTTATAGAGCAGGCGCTGCTCGCCCGGAACATGCGTTGAAAACTTTCTATAGCCAAGGTATGCCGGGCTCGACGGTTCGATGAAGGCGGCGGTCGGTTTTCCGTCGGTCACCATAACGATCTGCTTCATGTCCTTGTTCTGGGCCGTGAGCAGACGCCGGGCTAGCTTCAAACCTTCAGCGGTGTTCGTATGATATGGACCTACATGGGTCGTAGCGAGCCGGGCGAGCGGAAGCTCCTCAGCCTGGTCGTGAAACAGTACGATCTTGAGCGAATCACCAGGGTACTGAGTTCGGATCAGGTGGGCGAGTGCAAGCGCGACTTTCTTCGCCGGCGTAAATCTGTCCTCGCCGTAAAGTATCATCGAGTGCGAGCAATCGAGCATCACGACCGTCGCACACGACGAACTGTAATCCTGCTGGTGGACATAGAGGTCACGGTACTCGAGGTTAAGGGGAACGCGGACGCCCTCACGAGTGATCGCCGACATAAGTGTGGCATTGACGTCGAGGTTGATCGTATCGCCGAACTCATACTGCTTCGAGGCGAGAGCCGCCTCGACACCCGTGTCGAGGTGGTGGGTCTCATGCCGCCCGATCGACGATTTCCCAAGACTTCCTAGTAGTTTCTGGAGTGTTTTATATCCGAGGAAGTCGAGTCCCTTTTCGGTGACCTCAAACTTGATGTTCCTCGGCAGAGGCTCACTGATTTCGCCCTGGCCCTGACCATTCCGATTGCGTGTGCGCTGTTCCGGAGGCAGTTCCTTCAAATTAAGGTAGCCCTCGTTGACGAGCCGCTCGATAAGTTGGTTGATGAGCTCTTCGAGGAGTGAGCCGCGGAATTCACCACCGTTGTCGGCAAGCATCTGCTCGGCATCCTGTTCGGTGAGGATCTCCTGA
>CAMLKY010000101.1 GCA_946480545.1 uncultured Acidobacteriota bacterium | reverse complement strand
TGTCTTCGGTTTGTATTATTTCCTTCACGGCGATATAAGTATTGAGCGTTTCCGGAGCCTGCTCTCAAGTGAACATGCGGTCGAAGAGATAGAGTCCGAAGCTCCGAACGACACCGAAGGACAACTGACAACGGAGAATGGAGAAACGAAGTAGTTTTTCGTTTTCCACTAATACATGCGCTGCCCCTTCTGCGGTCACCTCGAAGATAAAGTTGTAGATTCACGTGAGGCCAAAGACGGCGATTCGATTCGCCGTCGTCGCGAATGCCTCGAATGCGGCAGACGTTTCACCTCGTACGAACGCATCGATGAGATCCCTTACATGGTCGTCAAGAAGGACGGCAAGCGCGAGAGCTTCGACCGCGCGAAGGTGCTCTCGGGTCTGATGAGGGCCTGCGAGAAGCGGCCGATCTCGATGACGCAACTCGAGTCGATCGTCGACGACATCGAAAAAGAGCTTCAGGATTCGAGCGATCGCGAGCTGCCGACCAGCGAGATCGGAAAGATAATCATGCGGCGCCTCAAAGCCCTTGATAAGGTGGCCTACGTTCGCTTTGCCTCGGTGTATCTCGAATTTGAGGACGTGTCTGCCTTTATGACCGAGCTAAAGGACCTCGTTCGCGCGCGCGGAACCGGTCCGGCGGCAAAAAAACACAAGAAAGCCAAGAAGTGATACAATCAAGCCGTCTCCCCGACACCTACAAAACCTACACGACTCACCTAATTCCTACACATATGCCTCGAAAAGATGAAAGAGTTTCATTTCTCACCGAAGTAGATCTCGAATTTGCGTCCGGAAAGCGTGAAGGGCGGATCAGCGACATAAGCCGCGGCGGATGTTATGTCGAATCGATGATCCCGGTAAAAACCGGCGAACGTTTCAGTTTCGATATCAAGGCGTCGGACGGTCAGGTTGTAAATTTCGACGGCGAAGTCGCATACGTATTCGAAGGTATGGGATTCGGCGTTAAATTCCTGAACGTCGATGAAGACAAGCAGCAATTCCTCGACCGGTTGATCTCGGCAAAATCCTAGTTCGACAAAAACTCTCCCTCGGCTACGTCTACCCTGGACGCAGCTATGCGTGTATACCAAATCCTGAAAAACAATCTGGAGGAACTATGAAGAAGTTTATTCTCGGTGTTGCCCTTGTACTTACGGCCTCATCACTCATCTCGGCGCAAGTGGATGAAACAATTCTGGAGGCGAGACGTCTCCGCGCGGAGTTGGTCAAGGAACAGAGGGCAGAGCGAGCGGCACAAGAACAAGTACAAAAGCTAGGGCGCACGACTGCACCGACGAGTGCGTCGCTCACGGATGCGGAAGTAGGCGAATCAAGTTCATTCAACAAGAACGCAAAATTCTTCGGGACGATCACCGCGGGTGTCGTCATCGTGGCCCCGAGCTGCGATCCGACCGTTATTGGGTTTGAGCTGGGACCAGACGATCGCTGTCTCGTAGTAACCGATCCCGCCACAACGACGACGGCTAACTTCACCGACATCGGTCGGATCACTTTACCTGCGAAGCAGGCGGACAACATCGTGTATCTCATCGGGAACAACACGACGTCGTTTGTATTTCAAAACTTGACCGGTGCGAACGTGAGTGCCCTGGCCGGGTACGTGCCCAGCATAACGATCGAAAGCGAAGCCCTTAACGATCCGGCCGCGATCGATCCGAACACCGGATTGCCGATGGCGGGTTCATATACGACTACAAATATGGGTACGAAGTCGATAACCAGGGGTCTCACGACATCGATCCCCGAAGTCGAGACTTTCAGCTACAGCCGTGCGAATACCAATGGACTTTCCCGGACTTTCTGGGCGGCGCTCGGGCTTCCGACCCATGTCATCGACAACCTCTACAAGAAACCGATGACGATCAAACTGAACGTTCGCGTCAGCGTCCGACATATTCAAGACGCGACTATCCTTTTCAGTGCCCGACTTCTCGCGAACTAGCCGACGAATCAGATAGGCGAGATCGAACCGGCGTATCTGCGTGCCAGCGTGCAGATACGCCTTTCGTTTATCTGTCGTGACTCTTATTTGATCCGCCCTGCAGTTGCGGTGGTCGTGACCCGATTGCTTGCGCAAGCCACGCATCGCCGCTAAAGTTTATTTCAATGGTCGACATTGAAGATTTCCCAGTCGCACTTGCGGAGAACGATGCGATCGAGCCGATGATGCAGATCCCTTCGGAGCTGCCGGCCCTGCCTCTACGAGACATCGTCATCTACCCTTTCATGATCGTCCCGCTTTTTGTTTCGCGCGATAAGTCGATCAAAGCGGTCGAGGAAGCCCTCAAAGAAAATCGAATGATCGTCCTTGTGTCTCAGAAGGATCTGAACAAGGAGGATCCGGAGCAGGAGGACCTTTACGAGGTCGGCACCGTCGCGATCATCATGCGAATGTTGAAGCTGCCCGACGGTCGCATCCGCATCCTGATCCAGGGACTATCACGCACCCGTGTAGATTCGGTGGATTCGCGCGGCGACTACGTCAGGGTCAACATCACGCCGATCTCCGAGCCGCTTGCTCCCGAGAACTCGCTTGAGGTCGAAGCCCTCGTTCGAAACGTCCGTGCCTCGATGGAGCGCGCGGCGTCGCTCGGCAAGAATATCTCACCTGAAGTTCTCGCCATCATCGCAAACCTCGACGATGCCGGACGACTCGCAGATCTTTCGGCGTCGAATCTCGAGCTCAAGGTGGAAGATGCGCAGAGCGTGCTCAACATCTTCGAGCCCGTGCCCAGACTTCGCCGCGTCAATGATCTTTTAAGCAAAGAAATCGATGTGTTGACTGTGCAGCAGGAGATCAACACGCAGGCCCGTGCCGACATTGATCGTTCGCAGCGCGAATATTTTCTGCGGCAGCAGTTGAAGGCGATCCAGTCGGAGCTTGGCGAGGGGAATGAGCTCTTTGAAGAGGTCGAGAACTATCGCAACAAGATCCTGAAGATCAAGATGCCGGAGAATGCCGAGGAAGAAGCGCTGCGGCAGCTCAAGAAGCTCGAGCGTATGCATCCCGACACGGCGGAGACGGCGACGCTTCGAAACTGGCTCGACATAATGACTGATCTTCCATGGGCGAAGCAGTCGAAGGACAATCTCAATCTCAAGAAAGCCGAGCGGATCCTGAACGAAGATCATTACGGTCTCGAACGCGTAAAGGAACGCATCATCGAAGCTCTCGCCGTGCGCAAGCTGATGGAAAAACCGAAGGGCTCCATCCTGTGCCTGGTCGGACCTCCGGGCGTCGGTAAGACGAGTCTGGGCCGTTCGGTGGCACGTGCTCTCAATCGCAAGTTTGTACGCCTCTCGCTCGGCGGCTTACATGACGAGGCCGAGATCCGCGGTCACCGTCGAACTTATGTCGGTGCCATGCCGGGCCGGATAATCCAGGCGATCCAGCAGGCGGGTACGAATAACCCGCTGATCATGCTCGACGAGATCGACAAGGTCGGTGCCGATTTTCGCGGGGACCCATCGAGCGCGCTTCTCGAAGTGCTGGATCCCGAGCAAAATTCGACCTTTCGCGACAACTATCTCGGCGTCACCTTCGATCTCACGAACGTGATGTTCATGACGACTGCTAACGTTCTGGACACGATACAGCCGGCCCTTCGGGACCGGATGGAGATCATAAGTCTCTCTGGTTACACCGAAGAGGAAAAGCTGGAGATCGCCCGTCGCCACCTGGTCCCAAAACAGATCGAGGAGAATGGTCTGGAAAAGGACGACGTGCGTTTCGACCGCCGGGCCCTGGGCCGGATCGTGGGCGAGTACACGCGCGAAGCCGGACTCAGGCAGCTCGAACGCGAGATAGGGAAGGTCTGTCGAAAGGTCGCCCGGCGAAAGGCCGAGACGGAAGACAAGTTTAAGCCGGTGCGGGTAACATCCGACAATCTCAAGGACTTCCTGCGTCAGCCGAAGATCTTCAACGAAACGGCTCTCAAAAAGGATGTTATCGGGACGGTTACAGGGCTGGCCTGGACCGCCGTCGGCGGCGATATTCTGTTCATCGAGGCGATCAAAACGAAAGGAAAGGGAAAGCTGATGCTTACCGGTCAACTGGGCGATGTAATGGTCGAATCGGCACAGGCCGCCTTCTCCTTTGCCAAGGCCCGAAGCAGCGAGTTGGGGATTCCGGACGATGTCCTGGACAACTTCGATATCCACATCCATCTGCCGGAAGGAGCGATTCCGAAGGACGGCCCGTCCGCCGGGATTACTATGGCCACGGCCCTGGTCTCGGTCCTGGCTCAGCGGCCCGTCAGAAAGGACGTTGCCATGACCGGCGAGATCACTTTAAGGGGCAACGTGCTGTCAAAGAAAAGCTGCTTGCCGCACGCAGAGCAAAGATAAAAACTGTGATTCTTCCGGAACCGAATCGTCGTGATCTCGAGGATCTGCCACAGGAAGTCCGAGACGATTTGAAGTTTGTTTTTGTAGAGCATGTGAGGCAGGTATTTGAAGAAGCACTGCTGCAGCCGAAACCCGCGGCAAAAGCCGCAAAACGTTGACCGGCATTACCTTGTATGGTATTTTTGACACGGTTTGCTTTTCGGCAAAACCTGCATCAGAAGGAACTTTTTCATCAAATCGGCGTTTGAGATTGTGACGCCACCGTTCTTAGGTCGTTTTATAAATTCGCCCTAACCCTGAAGTTGGACCGTAAGGAGTATAGACGAAGCTTAATGAAAACTGCCATAAACAAGGGTTTTAGTATATCTGCACTTATAATTCTTGCCCTTGCCAGCATCGCATTTGCGCAAACACCAGAGGTCGAAAAGGCTCAGGCTCAAGTGAATAAAGTCCTGGAGGATTCAGGACGCCACTTTAGAGACGGGCTTATGGCCTTGAAGGCTAATCAGAGGTCGGAATCGGGTTCCCGATTCGATAAATCTGTCGAGGTCTTTCTCTATTCAACGCTCAATATCCAAAAAGATCAGAGGCTGCAGGCCTGCTATTCCCAGTTGATCGAAACGATCTATCTGATGGAGTTTCCGTCGGAGACCAAACCGCCGCAATTGCGTATGCTTTCAGCATCGTGCGGCTGGCGATGGAACGACGAAGACTTCAAACTGGCAGACGCAGTAGCGGACCTCGTCAAGCCGGCAAAGAAGACCGACGCTGCGACGCTTGCTGCAGCGGCCGGAAAGCCGGTAGCTCAGCCGTCTGATTCGACAGTCGGATTTAACTCGCAAGAATTCGAAGCCTCGCCGTTGGATGAGCTGTCGCGCCTCGAGCTGACCACTGAGGAGCAGGAAGTCGACACGAACCCCGTAGCCCAGGCGCAATACCAGTATATCCAGTACGCAGTTGCGAATAAATCACTTGGGTTTTCATTCCAGGTCCATCCGATGATCCAGCAGTACATCAACTACTACCGTGGTCGCGGTCGTGGAACCATGGAAGTCGGACTTTACCGTTCTGGAATGTTCATGTCGATGGCCCGTCGGATCTTCCGCGAAGAGGGAGTACCCGAGAATGTTGCGTGGCTCGGACAGGTTGAGAGTACCTGGAAGCCGACGGCACTTTCATGGGCGGCCGCGTCTGGCCTCTGGCAGTTCATCCCGGGAACGGGTGCCCGCTACGGTCTGCGTCGGACGGCTTATGTCGATGAGCGAAACAGCTTTGACGAAGCGACGCGTGCCTCGGCTCGTTACCTGAAATTCCTCTTTAACCGCTACGGTAACTGGGAGCTGGCGATGGCCGGGTATAACTGTGGTGAAGGCAACGTCGACCGTGCGATCTCACGGGCTGGACAGAGAAACTTCTGGGCTGCTTATCCCTACCTTCCACGTGAGACGCGGAACTACGTACCGAACATTCTTGCCACGATCCTGATCGCGAACAGCCCTCACCAGTACGGCTTTGGTCACGTACGTCCGGCTCCGCCGCTGCGTTATGACCGGATCCGTGTTCCGGCATCGACGAATCTGACTATTCTGGCTCAGGCCTCGGACACGAGCGTGCAGTACATTCGATACCTGAACCCGCACCTGCGCAGCAACACCACGCCTCCCGAGCCGTACATCATCAACGTGCCGGCCGGAAAAGCGAACGACGTTGTAGCAGTGTTCCGGCGGATCCCTGCGTCGAAGGTTAATACGACGAATCTTGCGAACTCGGTCACCGGCGAGACCTGGCAGACCGTTTCGAATCGGACCGGTGTTACCGTCGCCGAGCTGATGGCGGCGAATCCGGGAATGAAGGAGCCGCGCGGCAAGGTGTTTGTCCCGGTCAGCGGAAACAAGGTGAATACGATCGCTTATGCGAGACCCGCGAATCAGAGCAGTGCGGTGGGCAAGTCGGCCCAGGTAGTGAAAGCTCAGGCCGGTGACACCGTTGCAAAGCTGGCGACACGCCACAAGGCGGACCCTGTCGAAGTAGCAAAGTACAATGGCCTTCTGCCGAACTCGGTTCTCGGTGCCGGTCGCGAGATCAAGCTCCCGCAGGCCGGGATGAAAGAGTAGCCGATAAATGATCGAGAAACTGACGAGGCTGCCTGCGAAGGCAGCCTTTTCGTTTGTGATGAAGACGCTTTCGAGTTTGCTTACGCGCCGGGGCTTATCTATGATTTCTGCGTGAAGATCTGGGTCTCCAAGAATTCCGAGGTGCCGGTTCGCGAGCAGCTCATTACTCAGATCACCCTTGCCATTGCGGCCGGCGATTACGAGGCAGGCGAGAGACTGCCGAGCACGCGAGAAATAGCACGCCGATGCGGCATCCACGCCAACACCGTCGCATCGGCATACCAGCGACTTGTCGACCAGGATCTTCTCGAATTTCGAAAGGGAAGCGGCTTTTACGTCGCTGAATCCGCTGAGGCGCAGCTTGAGGGCTCGCGCCGGCTTGACGAGCTTATCCATGCCCTTTTCGAAACCGCAAAGTCACTCGGATTTGATGAAAAGGACGTCCTCGCGCGGCTGAGGAAACCGCGATCCACGCCGGCCCCGAAACGCGTCGCGGTCATCGAGCCGGATCACGCGCTTCGAAACATCCTGGTCCATGAGCTCTCGGAGCGATTTCCCGGAACG
>CAMLKY010000100.1 GCA_946480545.1 uncultured Acidobacteriota bacterium | reverse complement strand
CCCACCGTTCCGACCGGACCGCCGCCGATATTCGAATCAATGCTCGACCACTGCGCGATGTCATCGATCTTGTCGTAGACGCTGGAAACCGAAACGGTCTCGTTCCGATTCTCGAGATAGAGCCGTCGCGTCACGCGTAGCTGACCATCCCGGGCCGGCGAAAGCGTCAGATAGAAATCATTCGCACGGTCACCGACGTAGCTGATCTCAACGCTGTCTCGATCTGCACGCGCGGTCGTCGTTATCGTTCGTCCGCGATTGGTGGTCTCCGTACGCCCGACACCGTCGACATCGAAAGTAACTTGCGGTGCGAGGCTCGATGCCATAGTAACGGACCGGCCTCTCTTCTCGATCGCGATCATCTCGGGCGAAGTCAATCGCCGTTCGAGATTGCGTCGAAAGCGGTCGCGCTGTGCCGTCGTAGCCGCATCGTCGGAACGATCGAGCACAACATTGATGTCATCACTCAAACTTCGATTCAGTCGGTACGTTCCTGTCAGACGTGCGTCGAATCCGCGGCCGCGGTTGATGCCGCCACCGATCGGCGGATTCGATACCGGCGGGCCATAGTCGGGCATCCGGTTCCAATTCCAACTGACCGCATTCAATCGCGCGAGTGTGTTCAGATCCGAGCGGATCGCACTCCACTCGGTTTGCGCACGCGCCGTCAGACGGTTGCGTGACATAAACCGGTTGATGAACAGGGCCCGGTCAAGTACTTCATTGACTTCCGCGTTCACATTTCGGTTCGTGTCGTACGAACGCCGAAGCGAATCGGTCGCACTTTCAAAGTCATTTATGAATTCCGTTATTCGATCTTCGCGGTTGGTCGTGTTCAGCGGGCTCCGGTCCAGAGCGGAGTCTACCTCGCGACGGAAAGAATCGGTCCGGGTTTCGATCCTCGTCAAGACATTGCGGATCTGCCGATCCTGTATCTGGCCATCGGCGTTCACAGCGAATGCCAACGCCGACACAAACACCGCACTTATTAAACTTAATGTTCTAACTTTCATAACTTCCCTCCATGCTCGTCCGGTTGGACTATAGGGAGAGCACAAATAGATTTTTGTTGTATTCCAACTCGAAGGAAGAATTTGCAAGACGTGTGCCAGCAAGGTGAGGCGGCGTATTAATGCGGTAATAAGGAAATTTGGGCGGTCTTTGTAACGAATCGATGCGCGGGTTCTAACTAGTCGGAATACATATCGTAAACGTTGCGCCGCACCCGATGCCCGGGCTCTCGGCTTTTATTGAGCCACCATGAAGCCGAACGACATGCTCCGCGATCGTCAGGCCGAGTCCCAAGCCACCATGATGTCGAGTCTCAAATCGTTCGGACTGCTTATATTGCTCAAACACGTACGGCAGGAACTCCGGCGAAATGCCAGGTCCAGTATCTGCGATCACACAGTTCACGCAGCCATCGGATAAGTAGGCCGCCGCCTGAATACTGCCGCCGGGCGGTGTAAATTTCACCGCGTTCGTCAGGATATTGACGAGAGCGATGCGAAGCCGTTCGGGGTCGGCCATCACACGCTCGCCGTCGAGCGTGTAGTCGGTCGCCAGTGTGACGCCTTTCTGGAATGCAGCGACATTCACGGACGACACAGCCTCTTCAAAGATCTCTCGCATAACGACCGGCCGCTTGGAGATCTTGCCTCCGCACGACATCAGGTCGGAGAAGTTGAGAAGCTCTTCAACGATCGCGGCTTGAATGCGCAGGTTCTTGTCGATCTTCTCGATTGCCGTCTCTCTCGTTTCATCAGAAACACCCGGCGTCTTCAAAATTCGCGTCCATCCCGCGATCGCGTTGAGTGGAGTTTTCAGCTCGTGTGATACCACCGCGAGGAATTCGTCTCTGGCTGAGTTAGCACGCTCGGCCGTGAGGCGAAGCTCCTGCTCGATCTCGAGCAGCTCTTTGTTCTGCTTTTGCGCCTCGATCAGATCCATCGTCTTCCGCTGTAGTGCGATCCGAGCGGTGGCTTCGCGATACGTCATTCCGAAGATCACAAGCGAGACGCATAGCCCGATAAGACATACGACCGGCGTCCATCGTGCGCCCGACTCGTCGGCAAAGATGTCCGCGTTCTGGTAATACACGAGCGTCGCGCCGGCGGTTAGAAGCAGAAGGATCGTGAGCACAACGTACGAGTAGTTGAACATGCCGGCCGTTGTTTCGAGGGAAGATGTTTCGTCTGGGCGCACCATTTTGCTACGGGCAGATCTATTAATCGCTGTCGTTTTCATAGACGCAACGATTGTGCCCTCAATAACTTGGATGAAATTGCTACATCCCGTTGGGTGGCACTGCATTTGCAGTTTTCGATTTCGTTGTAAGTTCTTTATATCAAACGGGGGTTATAGAAAATGGACGAAGATAATAGCACGGGCAGCAATCTGATCTGGGCAGTAACATTGATCATTATCGTGGCGTTGATCGCGGGGGCGCTCTACTACAGCGGGTTCCTGGGAGGAACGAAGAAACAGCAGATCGACGTCGAGGTATCAACCCCGGCTAGATAGATAAGCTATCAAACGATCGAAGGCGTGGAAACAAACGGTTTCCACGCCTTCTTTTTTTGATAATGTTAGCTCCCTAGATCCGCTCTTCCAGATTGTGACGTTTGATCATTCCGTAGAGCCGCGGTCGATAGAGCCCGAGCAGATTCGCAGCCGCCTGCTTGTTTCCCCGAGTCCGCTTCAGTGCTGCCAGAACGACGCCGCTTTCGATGTCATCAAAAACGTCATTCTGTTCCGATCCCTCACTCGGCTCCTGCAACCGGTCGACGATGAACTTACCGATCTCCTCAAAGAGCGCGTCTCCCTCAAGATCCATCATCGATGCCATCGGTGAGATCGGCTGGAAGACCGCGCCGCCATCTCCGCCGGCGACCGCCGCTGCAGCGAAATGCATCGTCGGAAGCTCACCGCTGACCGCCGATCCGTTCGCCTGCGTGATGTCCATACTTTCGATTCGTCCGTTGCGGCTTAGTAGTACCGCACGCTCGATCGCATGCTCAAGCTCGCGCACATTTCCGCGCCAGTTATAGTTGAGCATCTGGTTGTATGCGTTCTGGCTAAACTGCGCGTTCGGCTTCTTGTACTTCTCGGCATATATCTGCAGGAAGTGCTCTGCAAGCATCGGAACGTCCTCCATGCGCTCGCGAAGCGGAGGTATCGTGATCTCGATGGTGTTGATGCGGTAGTAAAGATCCTCACGCAGATTTCCGTCCTTGATAGACTCGAACGGATCCCGATTCGTCGAGCAGATAAGCCGAAAGTCCGCTTCCTGAGGCTTGTCGCTTCCTACTCGGTAGTAGACCTTCTCCTGAAGAACACGCAGGAGTTTCGGTTGAAGATCAGCAGGCATCTCGCCAATCTCATCCAGCAGCAGACTGCCGCCGTGAGCCTGACCAATGAACCCGACCTTGTCCGAGTTAGCGCCCGTGAACGAGCCCTTGATGTGTCCAAAGAGTTGCGATTCGATCAGATCTTTTGGGAGTGCCGAGCAATTCACCTTCACGAACGGTTTGTTTGCACGGCGGCTCTTGTAGTGGATCGCATTCGCGATTACCTCTTTACCGGTCCCCGATTCGCCGAGGATAAGTATGTTCGCTTCGGAATCGGCGACGTTCTCAATGATCTCGTAGATGTTCTGCATCGAGCGCGCGCCGCCGATGACTCCCTCGTACGAGGTCTTGCTCGACAACCGGCCACGCAACTCCTTGATCTCGGCCGCCTGGCGTTTTCGCTCGACGGCCTTTCCGATGAGTTCGAACAGCTCATCAAAGTCGAGCGGCTTCTCGAGGTACCAAAACGCGCCGGCTTTCGTCGCCTCGATCGCGCGGTCATTCGAACCATCGCCGGTGATCATGATTATCTCGGTCTGCGGCGCGATCTCTTTCGAGCTCTTAACGAGACCGATGCCGCTTACGTCCGGCAAATGGAGGTCGGTGAGAATCACGTCAAAGTCATTCTGCTTGATGAGCTCAAGACCCTCGTTCCCACTTTCAGCCGTGGTTACCTGAAAGCCTTCCGACTCGAGCTGAAAAGTTAGGAGTTCAAGTGTGACCTTGTCGTCGTCAATTACCAATGCACTGTTAGGCATAATGTTTCTGTCCTAGATTGAGTAAGTATCCTTGTATGCTGATAGTGTACCAAAATCACGCACGCTTACGGCTGTTATTGAGTTCCGAGATTCCCGCGAATGCGGAATCTATCGTTCTTTCCGGCCGAGGAGATAGCCGATAATGCCACCGGCGACTGAAGCGGCAAGGAGCAATCCCGTGATCGTAGACTCACCGGCCTTTGAGTTTTTCACCAAGGTTTCGGGACGTGGCTCCACAGGCTTCGGCGGTAAGCTCTCCTGAAATTGTTCCGGCCCAAGCAGATTGTCCGAGACTGAGATCCGAAACGGGGTTCGATCGCCGTTCCCATTTGGCGATGGAACGAGGCATAGGCCTTTACGGCGAAGGGCACGGTCCTCCGAGCTCTCTTTTTCATGCTTTGTTCCGGTTGCGGTGTTCACGAATCTCTCCTTCGAAATAAGAAATTTGGGGAAATCTGAACAGAATTTGGCAATCACCATGCCATGCACCTATTGCCCATTATTTCCGCACTTACAAGGAAAAACGGGAAAAGAAATGAAGAAAGCTTGTACGATTTTCGATCAGCCCGCGAAAGCGGAATTAATGTTACGCGCTAGATCCGCCTCGGCGTTCATTTCGTACTTATTCGATACTGAATCCATTTTGGTACTCGTCCGCATCTGCGATGAAATGGCGGTTTTAGCTAGGATTAGCGTGGAACCCGCATTCTGGCATGGCAATTGAAATATCCTGCAGCAGATGCCAGCAGAGTTCAAAAATGCGGCATGTAATAAACAAGGAGGAACTTAGACATGTTAGAAACCATTATTGTTATTCTTTTGGTCTTATGGCTTTTGGGACTCGTGGCTGGTCAAACGTTTGGCGGTATTCTCCACATGCTGCTTCTGGTCGCGGTCGTCGTATTCGTGATCCGTCTCTTGACGGGACGTCGTGCCGTCTAGACCTTCGAACCGGCAACACGTTTCTGGTAAAATTGACCTCGTTAAAATTCGTTAACGAGGTCAATTTTTTGCCCGGTCGTTACGGGACTTGTCGATTTCTCTTCATTTTATGCAAGCAGGGGATGACGTTAGTTCGGCCACGCGTTCCGCGGCCCTCGCGGAAGCATCTGGTTTCGATGAGAAAGCTCGGTCCGTCTTTGAGCAGGCTTTCGATTTTTTCGGTACCCTCGGTCCCGAGGGGCGTATCCGATTCCTCACCGGCCGTATCTTTGAACGGACGAATACCAATAGCAAGCTACTCACCGGCCAACCGTTCTCGGAGATAGTTTTCTGGCAATCGTCGGAGAACACCGCGCGGCTTGTCGATCGTGCGATCAATGATGCGTCTGCAGGCAGCGACTCAAAACTCCTGGTCGATTTTCGTGTCAGTGCAGAGGAGCGTGTACCCGTAGAGCTGCACGTTCAGAAGCTCCCCGACCACAGTATCTTCGTGTGTGCGAGGGTGCTTCCGGACGTCTCGGCCGGACCGGGATTGGACGCCGGTCACCAGCAGTTGCTCAGAGCCGCAGAAAACGCGGGGATCGGCCTGTGGTTCTGGGATATCCACGATGGGCGTATCTACTCGACTCCGAGTTGTAATGAACTTCTCGGTGTGGCGACATATGAGCCGGTAACTTTCGAATCATTCCTCACCGTCGTACATCCCGAGGATCGATCTTACGTCGAGTCTCTTTTCGAGAGGCTTAAAGCCCAAAGCATAAAGTACGAGCAGGAATTCCGCGTCATTCGCGCCGATGGAACGATCGACTGGCTATCTGCGGAAGGCAAGTCTATAAGCGATAGTCCCGACACTCCGCCGAGCCGCATGATGGGGATCGTTCGCAACGTTACCGAAGAACGGCTAGCCGCGAGTGAGCTTGCCAAGGTGTATGACAGAGAGAAGCGTGCCCGCGATGAAGCCGTCGAAGCAAACCGGGCGAAGGACTTCTTTCTCGCCTTTGTCTCGCACGAATTGCGTTCGCCGCTCAACGCGATCCTGGGATGGTCAAAGATCCTGCTGACAAAAACCGTCGATGACGATACGCGCCGCAAGGCGCTTGAAACGATCGAGCGTAGCGCCCGGTTCCAGACCAAGCTGATCAACGACCTTGTTGACTCGGCGCGCGTTGCGTCCGGTAAGCTGCGTCTGGAGTTTCACCCGACGAATCTCTGCGAGATCGTACGCGCCGTCTACCACGCGCAGAAGCCGACGGCTGACACGCACAATCTTGATTTCAGGTTGACCGCTGACTGCGGTGACGTAGTAGTGTTTGGAGATGCGGGCCGGCTCCAGCAGGTGCTGACAAATCTCGTTTCAAACGCGATCAAGTTCACCCCCGATGGCGGACAGGTCTCGATCGATGTCCGTACGACGGCCGAAACCGTTGCAGTTCACGTCAAGGACACCGGCCAGGGGATCAGCCCCGAGGCCCTGCCGAATATCTTTCGTCAGTTTTCACAAGGCGAGGTCGGGCGCACCCGTAGTAATACGGGGCTCGGACTAGGACTCTCCATTGTTAAGATACTGGTCGCGAAACACGGCGGATCGATCCAGGCGCTGAGCGACGGATTGGGGAAGGGAGCCGAGTTCGTGGTGACGCTTCCGCTCAGTGATTCGAAAGCGATGGCCGAACCGGGCGATAGTCTCGGGACCGCCGCTGGTCGACGGCCGCTTTCACGAAAGCGGATCCTGATAGTCGAGGACGACGTGGATTCTCGCGAAGTATTAGGGCTGTTCCTCGAGCAATCGGGTGGTGAGGTTGTTGGTGCGGAATCGGCCAAGTCCGCGATGGAGGTCCTCGAGCGGGGAAAGCTTCCTGACGTGATCATTTCCGACCTCGCGATGCCGGATGAGGATGGGTATTCTCTTCTGGCCCGGATACGGAGCCTGCCGGTCGAGAAAGGCGGAACCACGCCGGCGATCGCATTGAGCGCATTTACGACTGCCGAGAGCAAGCAGAAAGCGCTCGAGTCGGGATTCCAGTTGTACGCGACAAAGCC
>CAMLKY010000099.1 GCA_946480545.1 uncultured Acidobacteriota bacterium | reverse complement strand
CTATTCGCGACTATTCCAAGGCGATTACGCTCAAGGCGGACTTCCCGGACGCGTATATAAACCGCGCCCGCGCACATAATGAGCTGGATGATCTCGCCGCCGCTGTTCGCGACCTTGACGGAGCGATCAAGCTCAGTCCTGACGATCCCTATGCGCTGCATAACCGCGGTTTCACGTTCTTTCGGATGAAACAGTATGACCGTGCCCTGGTGGACCTTGACAAGGCCATTGAGATCGAGCCGACCGCGGGCCGTTATATCGATCGCGGGCAGCTTTTTCACGCGCTTGCGAAGTTCGATAAGGCCGTCGCCGATTTTACAAGGGCGATCGAGTTAGATCCGAAAGACGCCCTCGGCTATTCGAGTCGCGCCGAGTCGTACCGCGAGCGGAAGGAATACGAGGCCGCGATCGTGGACTTCAACCGGGCGATCGAATTGGATCCGCGTTCCGCCGATAACTATTACGGCAGGGGTTATATTCTGATAGAGATCGATTACTACGATGGGGCTTTGAAGGATTTTAATAAGGTGCTTGAGCTGTCGCCGAAGGATTCGGATGCTCTGACAAATCGGGGACTTATCTACTTGCGGACCGAACGTTATCCCGAATCGATCGCCGATTCGACCTCCGCTCTGAAGCTGAATCCCAAGGACACCAGCGCCCTCGAAAACCGTGCACTGGCTTACGAAGCGATCGGTGAGAAAAAGAAAGCCGAAGCGGACCGCAAAAAGCTCGCCAAGCTGCAGAAGGAACCGTAGAACTTAGACCAACATCATGGCCGGGGTTTCGAGCATCTGCTTGAATGTCTGGAGGAATCTCGCTCCGGTGGCACCGTCGACGACGCGGTGATCGCACGACATCGTGACGTTCATGATGCTTCGAACGACGACCTGTCCGTCGCGGACGACCGGCGTCGGATTCGCTCCGCCGACGGCGATTATCGCTGCCTCGGGCGGGTTGATGATCGCGGTGAATTCCTTGATCCCCATCATCCCCAGATTGCTGATCGAGAAAGTCGCGCCGGTGTATTGTTCGGGTTGGAGTTTCTTCGCCTTCGCCTTGTCGGCGAGGTCCTTGATCTCAGCGGATATCTCCGCCAGGCCCTTGAGATTCGCGCCTCGACCCAAGGATGCTTGAGCAACGCCATCGCGGCCGCTTTGACGATGATGTCGTTGACGCTGATCTTTTCCTCTTCGCTCAGGTTCGCGTTGATCTGTTTTCTGACGGCGAGAGCTCCATCCATCTCGATCTCGACGGTTAGATAAAACGTCGGGATCGGACCGATCGATTCCGCGAGTCTTGAAGCGATGACCTGCCGTATCTTCGAGGTCGGCTCATCGCTATAGGCCGAGGCCCCCACGATCGTAGACGGCACAAACGCTTTTCTGTCTTGGGACTTGGGACCTGAGCCTTGGGACTCGAGCGCCGCCTCCAGCTTTACTATCCACTCGTCCGTTCGCGCCGCCTCAATGTCGCGCTTGATGATCCGACCGTTCGGCCCCGAGCCACTGACGCTACGCAGATCAATGCCGTTGTCGGCGGCCATTCGTGCGGCGATCGGAGAGACGATCAGGCGGCCATTCGATTGAGGATCGCGGATCTCGGATCGCGGACTCGCGGTCGCTGGCGCCATTTCAGGAGACGGTGTGGCTGCTGAAGTTTTCTTCAGTTCCTGCTCTTCCGGTTTTTCAATTGTCGTCGAAGGATCCGGTTTCTCCGTCTCCCCGCGTCCCGCACCCGCCGCGTCCTTGCTGGCCCCACCGTTCGACTGAACCTCGCTAAGCAGGGCCGAGATATCTTCACCCTCTTTACCGGTGATAGCGATCGCTTCGCCGAGTGCTGCCGTCTCGCCGGCCTGCTTTAGGATCTTCAGCAAGGTCCCGCCTTGAAGCGCGGTCATCTCCATCGTCGCCTTGTCGGTATCGACTTCGGCGAGCGTCTCATTCGGCTCAAACGTATCGCCCTCGTTCTTCACCCATCGAGAGATCTGTCCCTCTTCCATCGTGGGTGAAAGTTTCGGCATTAAAAATTTTTCGGCCATAAGTTCGTTTTGGCTCCCCTCCTTCCGAAGGAGGGGCGGCAGCCGCTTCGGCTGACGGGGTGGTTTCTTTACAGCACCTGAAGCCCCGGTCGCTACGGCTCTCGGTTCTGACAGACTCGCTACGGCTCCCGGTTCTGACTTGCGATCATTCGCAGGCGTTCTTCCCGGGTTTTCTTCTTTTCGTTGTAGCCTTTCTCGCCGTATGGTCCCAGCTTCGCAAGCCAGAGCTCCTCAAGAAACTCGAGATCGGCTTTGTAATCGTAATTCGGATCGTCCCGGGGTGGCACGTCTTCAAGTACCTCGAACTCGAAAGCTTCCTCACCAAATTCTCTCCATTCAACCTGAAGAGACTGACTTACGTGACTCCCATGGTTCAAGGCAAACTTATGCCGATTGATCTTTCCCGGGACATTCGTACTCGAATCGACAAATACTTTGCCGTTTACCTTGTTCAGGATCTGGAACACACCCATCGGACGGTGCGAGAGCTTGTATTCGCGGATAGCGGCTTTCTTGTCCATCGAGCTAGATATAACAGACCTCTTTCACCGCTGCGATGATCTTATCCACGTCTGGCAAGGCCAAAGCTTCGAGGTTCTTCGCGTATGGCATCGGTGCTTCGGCGGTCGATATTCTTTTCACCGGTGCGTCTAGGTAATCGAAGGCATGCTCCATCACCGTGTGCGAGATCTCGGCGCCGACCGAAGCAAAAGCGTGCGACTCTTCTGCAACCACCAGACGGTTCGTCTTCTTGACTGAAGCAACGATCGTGTCGATGTCGAGCGGCTTTATCGTTCGCGGGTCGATCACCTCGACCGAGACATCAAACTCCTGCTGCATCTTCTCGGCAGCCTGCAAAGCAAGTGGCACCGTCATCGAACGCGCGACGATCGTGCAGTCCGATCCTTCGCGTTTCACATCGGCGACACCGAGCGGGATCGTGAAATCTTCGTCCTCCGGAACTTCGCCCTTCAGACCGTACATCCGCTCCTGCTCCATGAAGATCACCGGATTGTCGTCGCGGATCGCCGATTTCAAAAGGCCCTTCGCGTCGGCGGCCGTCGATGGCATCACGACCTTCAGTCCGGGGAAGTTTGCATACATCGCCTCGAGGGCGTGCGAGTGCTGCGATGAGACCTGGTAAGCCGAACCGTTGGGGCCGCGAAAGACGATCGGCACCTTGAACTGACCGCCCGACATGTAACGCATCGCCGCCGCGTGATTGATGATCTGGTCCGACGCGAGAACAGAGAAATTCCACGTCATGAATTCGATGACCGGCCTGAGGCCCGCCATCGCGGCTCCGACTCCGACAGCCGCAAATCCGAGCTCGGTGATCGGCGTATCGACGACCCGCTTGTCACCGAACTCTTTCCAAAGCCCGCGGGTGACCTTGTACGCACCGTCGTACTCGGCGACTTCCTCGCCCATGATGAAGACGTTCTCGTCTCTTAAGATTTCTTCACGCAACGCCTGATTCAGTGCATCGCGAATTGTTAGAACTGCCATAGTTTTAGTGGCCAGTGGCCAGTGGTCAGTGGCCAGTGGTCAGTGGTCAGTGGTCAGTGGTCAGCGGCCAGTGTTTGTGTCCAGCTTTCTCCTCAACGATTTCACCAAGCCATTCACCACTCGACCGATTTCGTCGGATTCACGTAATAAATCTAACACCCGTTCCGACTCCACGTAGCCGAGATCCTTTGCAATCAGAATCTGCGTCTCAACCTCCATCAAAGAGCCATAGGCGATGGAGAGGTGCCTTATGAATTCCCGTGTGGACTCTCGACCTTGCCCTTCCGCGATATTCGAAGGCACAGAAATCGCGGCACGACGAACTTGACTAGTCAGACCGAAACGCTCGTCTTTTGGAAACTGCTCAGACAGCAAATAAACGCTGGCGACCAGCTTCATAGATTTCTGCCAGGCAATGAGCTGTCGATAGTGTAGGAGACCCATCTTCGCTTACCTCGTATTGTCAATTGCTGGCCACCGACCACTGGCCACCCCTGCCCGCCACTGGCCACTGACCACTGGCGATTCCGACCACTGACCTATGCAAACACGTCAGTGAATAATTCGCTCTCGTCCGGTAACGGACTCTCGTCGGCGAACTTCAACGCGCGCTCGGTCGCTTCCATCGCTTCCTTCTCGATGTCTTCGAAATCCTTTTCCGTCAGAACGCCGGCTTCGTTCAGGCTGTCCTTGAATAGGATTATCGGGTCGCGCTCCTGATACTTCGCGATCTCCTCTCGCGTTCGATAGTTTCCCGGATCCGACATCGAGTGACCCATGAATCTATACGCTCGTACTTCGAGTAACGTTGGTTCGCCGTTCTTTCTCGCACGTTCGATCGCACGGATCGTCGCATCGCGGACGGCCATGACGTCCATTCCATCGACAAACTCGTTCGCCATCTCGAACGCCTCAGCCTTTTTCGCGATGTTGCGGGTGCTCATTGCCCGCTCTTGCGAAGTGCCCATCCCGTACTGGTTGTTCTCGCAGATGTAAACGATCGGCAGCTTCCAGAGCTGGGCCATGTTTAGCGACTCGTGAAAGATCCCCTGGTTTACGGCCGCCTCGCCGAAGAAACAGAGCACGACCTGGCCGGTCTTTTTATACTTCGCTGCGTATGCCATTCCGGTCCCGACGCCGATCTGGCCGCCGACGATGCCGTGCCCGCCGTAGAACTCATGCTCGGCCGAGAACATATGCATCGAGCCGCCCTTGCCCTTTACGCAACCGCCTTCTTTACCATAAAGCTCGGCCATAACCGATTCAGGCGATAGCCCTTTCACCATGGCCTGGACGTGATCGCGATACGAGGTGATCACCATATCGGTCGGCTCGAGAGCCATCATCGATCCGACAGCGATCGCTTCCTGGCCGATGTACAAGTGACAGAATCCGCCGATCTTACCCATTCGGTAGACCTCGGCACACTTCTCCTCGAACCTTCGCCCAAGCACCATCTGGTAGAGCATCTCTCGGAGCCGCTTTTTGTCGGTCTTCTTTATGGATTCGAGCTGCGACTTCCTTCGCTTCAGGTACTCCTGATGGGCGAGTTCGACGATAGCAAAATCGACATTCCCATTCCTGGCCGTCTCAACCTTCCCGGTGTCACCCGACTTAGCCTTCGTACGCGTTTCCTTTTGGCTCGTAGCTGTTTTTGCCAAATCAAATCCTCCGTATCTACAGACGAAATCTTAAATACGTCCGTAAAAACCGATTATATGCGACCGTACTTTGAATGTACAAAAGATAAGCTGCGCCGTTCGATTTACGCCGGTAGCTATCAACATTCGCAGGTTCAGACGAGCCGCTTTGGACTACTCGTAGATAGTGAGTTGATACTCGGAGCAATGTGCCCAGCTTCTTCGTTCATGTTCTTTTCGTGTGTCTTCGTGTGATCTAGTGGTACCAGCCTTCCTTAAAAACTGGAACCACTAGATCACCCAAAGACACACGAAGGAGAATCATTGCCCCGGAGTATTTAGTCTACGGTGCATGACCGCCGCAAGCGGGCCTTCCGGACCTGCTAATGGTATGTGCGCCGCAGAGCAGGCAACCTATATCGCCTGATCTGCGTATGATAGATTGGTTTCAGCAATGCGTTACACCCTTGCCACTACAGTTTTACTGCTTTTTGTATTGTGTTCGGCTTCTTCGGCTCAGGACCCGACCAAATGGAGCCTGCAGTCGGATGCAAGTCCGGCGGCGAAGATCGTTAACGGCGATCAGGTCGTAGTGGCTTTGAAAGTCGAGATCGAGCCGGATTGGCACCTCTACGATCTTAGCCAGCCGCCCGGCGGGCCGATCCCAACTACCATCAAGATCGCGGACGGGAGTCCGTTCGTGTTGAACGCAGACGTCCGGTCGCCCAAGGCGACGATCAAACCTGACCCGAACTTCATCGTCGATGGCACGCCACTCGAGACAAGATTCTTTGAAGACCGGGCCACATTCGATCTCACACTGCGGTCGACCGCCGACACGACGCTTAATGAGTTGAGGGTCGACGTGCGCTTTCAACTATGTAACGACACCTTCTGTCTGCCGCCTCGAACAAAACGCGTCTCATTTGCCGGCGAAGAGGATGTCAAGAAGCCGGCCTCCACCACTGCGGCACAACCTCCCGCCGGGACCAACGAATTACGAACAACGAACAACCAACAACCGACCGACCTATGGTCATTTCTCTGGCTCGCGGTCACCTTCGGAGCGATCTCGCTTCTGACGCCGTGCGTGTTTCCGATGATCCCGATCACGGTTTCATACTTCATGAAACATTCGGACGGGAATCATGGCCGCACGATCAAATTAGCGTTCGTGTATTCGGTCGGCATAATCGCCACGTTTTCAGCTCTCGGGATGCTGCTCGCGGTCGTGTTCGGGGCGGCGGGGATAAATCTTTTCGCCGCGAATCCGTGGGTGAACCTGTTTATCGGTGCACTGTTCCTGTTCTTCGCATTCAATCTTTTTGGGTTCTACGAGATCTCGATACCGTCGGGCGTGCTGACGAAGCTCGATTCGCTCACACGGAGCGAAGAAGGAAAGGGAAGTGCGTATGTAGGTGCGCTCTTGATGGGGCTCACTTTCACCCTGACGTCTTTCACCTGCACGTCGCCTTTTATCGGCAGCCTGCTCGTGTCGACCGCACAGGGAGATTGGAAGATGCCGCTCGTCGGCATGCTGGCGTTTTCGGTGGTGTTTGCGCTGCCGTTCTTTGTTCTCGCCGTCGCGCCTCGTCTTCTGCATTCGCTGCCGCGTTCCGGCGGCTGGCTGAACTCGGTGAAGGTCGTGATGGGTTTTCTCGAGATCGCTGCCGCGATGAAGTTTCTCTCGAACGTCGATCTCGTATGGGGTGCTGGTTTCAATGAAACCGGGGTGCTCAACTACGGCAAGATCTTTACGCGCGAGCTTGTGCTGATAATCTGGGTCATCATTGGAATCGCCATCGTCGCTTACATCCTCGGCCTTTTCAAATTCAAGCACGACTCCCCGGTAAAGAAACTAACTCCTCTACGTGTAGCTTTTGCCGCGGTGTTCTTTGGCTTGTGCATTTATC
>CAMLKY010000098.1 GCA_946480545.1 uncultured Acidobacteriota bacterium | reverse complement strand
CCGCTGCGACTAGGGACTTGGGACTTCTGGGACTAGGGACTTCTGGGACTAGGGACCTGGGACTTAGTTGTATACTTTTGTTCATGAATCCACGGCCGCCGGAAATTCCGCCGCACAAGTTGATCTCGGCTCTGCGGGGCTACGATCTTCTGCCGGCGATAATCTTTTTGCCGACCCGGCGAAAGTGTGACGAAGCAGCCTCAGAGGTCGCCGGTGACCGTTCCCAGAAGACCGATCCTGACAGGCAGAAGCGGCGGCAGGAAATATTCCTCGATTTCTCCGCGCAGTATCCAGAGATCGCACGCCATAAGCATCACAAGATCCTCGTCAACGCCGGCATTGCGTCGCATCACGCGGGGCATATTCCGGCGTGGAAGCTCCTGGTCGAGAAGATGATGTCGGGTGGGCTGCTCAACGCGATCTTCGCGACGTCCACCGTCGCAGCCGGCGTAGACTTTCCCGCTCGAACCGTTGTCATCTCGAACGCAGATACACGGGGCAATGACGGATGGCGAGCGCTGCAGGCAAGCGAGCTGCCGCATATGAACGGCCGTGCCGGACGCCGCGGCAAAGACAACGTCGGTTTCGTCGTCCTCGTTCCCGGCCAGTTCCAGAATCCGAAGAAACTCGCCGAGCTTCTCAAATCAAAGCCCGATCCTCTGGAGAGCCGATTTCGCGCGACATATACAAGCCTTCTCAATCTCCTCGATGCATTCGGGAGTTTCGAACAGGTACGCGAGATCGCTGAGAAAAGCTTCGCCTATCAGGATACGGCCCGCCGCATCGACAAGCTGAAGCGAACGCGCGACGAGCGCCGTGAAAGAATCCGGGAGCGGCTCGACGGTAACGAATTTGGTTTGACCGAAGAAGATGTTCGCGGCTTTGAGCGGCTAGTCAGCGCAAAGAACCGCGTTGAAGAGCGGCTTCCCATAACGCGTGCCGAGATGCGTCAGAACTGGCTTCGCGAATCTGTTCAATCGGGACGCATCGTCACACAGGGCCGCGGCGGCAAACGCCTCTTCCTGGTGTTCAATGTTTTCGGCGACAAGGTTTCCGCTATGCGGGACGATGGCGAGGGAACGACCTTCGCACTTTCGCGCGTGAATCGTGTTTACCAGAATTTCTATAGCACTCGATCGAACCATATCGAGCAGGCGTTCTTCGATACCTTCGACGGAAAAAACAAACCGCTCAACGAACCAAAACTGTCGTTCAGGAAACACGAGACAGATGGCGCCGGCGACCTGCTCGGCCGCCTTCTCACGTCGATCGCAGGCAGAAACCCAGCCGGTGGGCAGGGTCCTGTCGACACGGCGGCTACCCGCGATCCGCAATCCCTTCTCTGGGATTGTTACGAAGACGCCGAGCACATCGAACGCTTCGGACGCGACATCGATATCCTCTACAACGACATATGGCAGCCGTTCGAGCGCCGGGCGAAGGTGCTCGATCATTTCGGCTATTTGGATTTCGCCGCCGAGAAGGTTACAGACTCGGGTAAGTGGCTCGCCGACGTCCGCGTCGACCGGCCGCTGCTCGTAGGCGAAGCCATACGCCACGGGATCTTCGACGATCTAACACCTCCGACCGCCGCCGGTCTGATGGCGTCACTCGCCGCGGATTCGGACCGGAATTACGGAGACCTCTATCTGTCGGACGCTCTGCTCGATGTCATCAGCGATCTCGAGGAGACGATATTTCGGGTGTCGAATACCGAGTGGAATGCGGGAATAGAACCTACCGAGGAGATAAACCTTTCGGCCGCGGCCGCAGCAGAACGTTGGGCCGCAGGGATGTCATGGGAACAGCTTGCGCGAAAAACGGGGGCCGAAGAAGGTGACCTTTTCCGATTGCTCGCACGCACCGGGGAAGCCCTCCTGCAGATCGCGAACCTGCGCGAGTCAAACCCGAACGCGGCCGACATTGCACGCGAGACGGCGGATATCGTCCTTCGAGAACCCGTCCGTTAGAGCGCCCGGATCATTTCAAACTGCCCAAGTACTTTTCTAAAGCCCCGATTCCGGAAGAATACGACCGACTCGGTTAGCGACTCATCCAGATTTATCACCTGCAGCTTCTGGTCCGACGAGTCTTTCTGCATTTCGAGAAGCAGCCGTGAAGCGATCCCCTTGCGGCGGTGATCGCGTCTTACTGCGATTTGAGCGAGCCGCCCCATTCCCGCCGAGAAGATTATGTAGCCGACACAATCGTCTCCGTCGAATGCACCGAAAAAGCGCTTCGTTCGCAGGCTCCGCTCGACCGCCTCACGCGAGTTTTGCCACGACGGCTTCCCGTCCCAGAAGTTCTCGTAGGGGATGCTCTCATGACGGTGGATCTCGCGGATCTCGATGCTGTCGGGCGCAGGCGTGCCGAGCTTGACCGGCGATTCCGCCTCGAGCAGCAGCAGCTCGCGTGTCGTATAAAATCCGAGCGACTTGTAGAGCTTCACTGCCGGCTCGTTCTCGGTGATCACCTCCAGCAGAAACTGCTCAAAGCCCTCACCCGCGAACTTTGGGATCATCTGGTCGAACATCGCACGGCTGATGCCACGACGCCGATATTCGGGCCGAACCGTCGTTCCTGCATCGTAAGTCGTCGGCTTCCCTTCCCATTCTCCAAAGCCATTGAGGGAAACTCCGACCAGGCTCTCACCGTCAAAACAACCGACCGAGCGGTCCAGATCGACGGCATTCAGACGGATGTGGTTCTGAAACTGGTGTTCGCTGAGCTGAAACTTGATCAGGTAGTCGGCAAACCCGGCGACGAACGTTTCGTGGATCGCAGGAAAAAGCTGGGACGTGAGGAATCGGCATTCGAAGCGGGAGTTTTCGTTTGTCTGAGGCATTTGTTAAACTTCGGATCGGGAAATAAAGGCCCAAGTCTTGTTGGAAGCAGTTTGAAAATAGAACAAGACACCTGAAAAATGCAAGTTTTACTGGCGGACGAATACGGGTTCTGTTTTGGCGTCGAACGCGCGGTCGATATGGTCGAGGAAGCCCTCGAGCATGGCGATACGGTTCGAAGTCTCGGACCACTGATCCACAACGAACAGGAGATGCAGCGATTGGGTCAGCATGGCGTGACAACGATCAGCGATCCTGTCCAAATACGACGTGGAGAGACGGCGGTCATCCGCGCACATGGTGTGACCCCCGATGTCCAGCGAGAGCTCGAGGAGAAGGCTTCTAAGGTAGTCGATGCTACCTGTCCTTTCGTGACGCGGGTTCAGAAGTTGGCGGCCCGGGCTGCGGCTGCCGATCGTCATGTCGTCGTTGTCGGTAATCCCGATCATCCGGAGATGATCGGCGTAAAGGGATACGCGCCCGATCACGCATTTGTGATACGAGACGAAACTGAGGTCGCGGGACTTCCGATGCTTCGTAAGCCGCTGGTAGTTTCGCAAACCACTATTAAGGCCAAGACGTTTTTTGATACTGCTGAAGCCGTCAGGTCAAAGACCGATGACGGTGTCGAGGTCGTCAACACAATCTGCTCCGCTACCCGCGATCGCCAGGACGCGGCCCGCGCACTCGCCGGTATGGTGGACGCGTTCTGCATCATCGGCGGCAGGCATTCATCCAACAGCGTCAAGCTCCTCGCCGTCTGCAAAGAGCAATGCCCGAAGAGCTTCCTTATCGAGACCGAGGATGAGATCGACCCGGCGGACATCATCGGAGCCGCTCGCGTCGGCGTCACCGCCGGTGCGTCAACACCCGAGTGGCTGATAGAAAAGATCGTTCGCCATTTGGAAAACCTGGGTCGCGAGCAGGAACTGGCTTTGAAATAAAGCCGGGTTAACTCTTAGCGCCGGATGTTTAAATTGCCTCCACCTTTAGGTGGAGGACGCCGGTTCCTCGGGCGCGGGTTTAGCCGAAAAATAAAAGAAAGCTTCCGATTCGCTTTAGCGTAAATTTGGCTAAAGCCTATCGGAAGCTTTTTCTCATTTTCGGCTGAAGCCGAAAGAAGGAGACGCTGTCCTCCACCTAAAGGTGGAGGCAATTTAAACAGCCATCAGTCCCTTGAACTTCTATAACAGTGGGTGCAGAAGCATCGCGTTGAATTCGTCTTTGAATGTCACCGTGGATTGATGGATCTTCCGTGGGGATGCCATCTTCCCATCGCAGATGTCTGAAGATGTTTTGACAACGTTCATCGTGTTCTTGGCCAGCTGTTTAAATTGCCTCCACCTTTAGGTGGAGGACGCCGATTTCTCGGGCGCGGCTTTAGCCAAACCTTGGAAAAAGATTTCCTATTGGCTTTAGCCTTCGAGATTGTTAAATGTGTTGGGCTAAAGCAAGAGGAATGTGATCTCTTTTCTTAAACTTGGCGTGCAAGCTTTAAAAAATTCCATCGAGGCTTCCGCAACTGCACCCTTTTCCTGTCTGCGACGATCAAAATCGAAAAGGCCGTTCGAAAACGGCCCTTTCCAACTAACTGATCGCAGGTGCTTACGGATTACGTTCCGCAAATCTCGGAAGCGAGATCGCCTGATTCAGGATCACGCTGAACTCGGTTCCCGAGCGGACCTCGGCATCCTCGCCTTTGGTCATGCGCTCGCCGAGGAGACCTGCACCGGCCCCAAGCAGACCGCCGATCAGAGCGCCCTTACCACCGCCGATCGCGCCGCCAAGAACCGCTCCGCCGGCGCCGCCGCCCCCGATGAAGATGATCTTGCGATGCTTCATCCGATCGCCCGACGCAGTGCCTTCGTTATCGCTCTTCGCGTCGTCGCTGTTGAGGTCGGTCAGTGAACCGTTGATCCGGCGCACGACGCCGTTTGGCAGCCGCACCTGATGAAAGCTCACATCGATCGTTCCCGGCTTTCCGCCCTTACGCGCCGCGACCACCGCATTCACACGACCCGTCATTCTGCTGCCTTCCGGGATCACCACCACGCCGTTGTTCGAGTAAACGGTCTCGGTTACGGTCGTTGTGAAAGTGTCTCCGACCCTAGCCGTCTTCGACGTCAGGGTATTGTTCATTCTTACGCGAATGCTCTCACCGCGATCCACCGTGTACAGCTTCGGAGCAACTGCACGTCTGACCGTCGTGGTCTTTTTCCGTATCACGGGCCGCTTGCGCGTCTGCGCCGAAAGATCGATCACACCCGCTAGTGTGACGAGCGAAAGCAGCACCGCAAAAACTGAGATCTTGCCAAGCCTTTTCATATTTCCCTCCATTTTCCCATGTTCGAACCGGCTCGTTCTGCTGCGAACCGTTTTCGGACATTCGACGGGATTCGAGACCCGTCCGTTGTACAAATTCGCGTTTTTCCTCGTGTTCAAAAGGTTATCACTTCCGGGCCGGAATTTGCTGAGAAAAGTGCAACCGTGTGACCGTGCATCCGTTCTCGTTCTATGATGCCGACCGGCACGAAGCGGAGGTCACACAATAGTAACCAGATCGACGTTCCAAGTTTTTGTTGAAATGAAATCGCGTTTGGACATATTATTGAACCAAATTACACAACGCTCCTTTTTCGAGGCCGCCCCCGAGCCGTGCAACGCCGGGACCGGTCTCTTAAATCGAACGAGCGAAAACAGCGGTCAAGGGGATTTTATGCATCTCTTTCGGGAAACCTTTCTACTATTCTCACTAAATCTTCTCGATGCACTCCTCACTATCATTTGGGTACGCAACGGCGTAGCAACCGAAGGCAATCATCTAATGGCCCGGCTTCTCGACTCGGGTGATTTCACGTTTCTCTCTGCAAAGATAGCCATCGGTACCATCACCGCCCTCGTACTCTTGCGGTGGGGCAACCGCCGTCTCGCACGGTATGGCTTGACGCTCGCCCTGGCTATATACGTAAGCCTGATGGGCATCCATATAGTCACTGGCCTTTCAGCTTTTGGTTACATTTCAAAAACCACGCTCGATGATTTACAATTCCTTGCAAACGGGCTCTTGGCATTAGCTATCTAGCTTTTGAGTCTGACCTCGAGTTTCTAAAGAGCCCTGTGGTTCGCGTATGCGAAACATGGGGCTCTGGTTTTACGTAATAAAATACGCAACGTCAGAAATAATCGAGCGCATCCAAAGCGATGCAGTGAACTACAAGAAAGACGCATTCAAAAGCGTTGCATTGAACTACAAGAAGGACAAAGTTATGGCAAGCAAAACTGTTTATCAGATGTCGGCCCGCCAGATCGTTTTGCTGGCTTTCGCCGCAGCGGTTATCGCGGTAGGTGCTACAGCACTACTTTATTCATTAACAAACTTCCTAACCACTAATGGCGAGTCCTTCACCGGCTTTGCCGAACAGCCTCCCGCCGGAATCTCGGATCCTAACGTCGTTACCGACGAACAAAATAGCATCGAGGTTTACAAAACGATCTCTCCCGGAGTCGCATTTATCAATACAACCTCCGTACGCCAGAGTTTCTGGGGCGAGCAGGAAGGCAAAGGCAACGGTTCGGGTTCCGTGATCGATAACAACGGTCACATCCTCACCAATTTCCATGTGGTCGAGGGTGCACAGCGGCTTACGGTCAGCTTTGGTGGAGATAAGAGCTATCCGGCACGTCTCATTGGCGGCGATCCGGATACGGATTTGGCCGTTATCAAGATCGACAATCCGCCGCCGGGACTCCCGGTTGTTCCGCTGGGCGATTCTGATAGCCTCTCGGTCGGGCAGAAGGTTCTCGCGATCGGCAATCCATTTGGACTGGATAGAACATTGACGACGGGTGTGATATCGGGCCTTCAGCGTCCGATCCGGGCCCGCAACAACCGCCCGATCGATGCCGCGATCCAGACAGATGCTTCGATCAACCCGGGTAATTCGGGTGGACCGCTCCTCGATAAATTCGGTCGCATGATCGGTATCAACTCCCAGATCCTTTCGCCCGCCGGGGGCTCTGTCGGAGTCGGGTTCGCGGTTCCTGTAAACACCGCGAAGCGTGTCATTCCGCAGCTTATCCAGTACGGAGAAGTTCGGCGTCCCAAGTTAGGCGCTTCGCTCCCGAGCGTCGAGGATCTTGCCGAACGCGGGTACCGACTTCCGGTCAGCAAAGGTTTACTGGTCTACAGTCTTGTTCCGGGAGGGCCTGCCGAACGTGCTGGTCTAAAACCGGTAATGGATGATGGGACGATCGGTGACATTATTCTTTCGGCTGAT
>CAMLKY010000097.1 GCA_946480545.1 uncultured Acidobacteriota bacterium | reverse complement strand
TTTGAGCAGTTGCGAAATGAGCGCAGGAAGGGTTTTATTCCGTTCGTCACTGCCGGGGATCCCGATCTTGATAGGTCCCTGGCGATCGTACTCAAACTCGCCCACCTGGGGGCCGACGTCATCGAGCTGGGGGTTCCATTCAGCGATCCGATGGCCGATGGACCGACGATCCAAAAGTCGTCGCAACGAGCGTTGTGCCAGGGTGTGACGCTTCGGAGGGTGCTCGATTTGGCTCGTGACGCCCGTTCAAAGACGGAAGTTCCTATAGTCCTCTTCAGTTACTTGAATCCGCTGATGCGGTTCGGGTTTTCACGGCTGTGCGCCGAGGCGGCAGATGCGGGCATCGACGGCGTGCTGATTACGGACGTCGTGGACGAAGAGGCTGCCGCGTGCGCACGCGAGCTTAGAGCGGCGGGTCTCGATCTCATTTCTTTGGTGGCCCCGACCACCAGCGACGAGCGATTGGCTCGTATCGCGGCCGCATCATCCGGATTCGTCTATGCCGTCTCGCGTGCAGGCGTGACCGGTGCCCGAAACGACGTCAGCCTTGACGCCGAACGCCTGGTCGCACGACTTCGGCAATCGACGGATCTTCCGGTCGCGGTTGGCTTCGGCATTTCGACGAGCGAACAGATCTCCGAGGTTTGGCGGTACGCGGACGCGGCTGTTGTCGGATCGGCGATCGTCTCCGTTATCGAAAGAGCGACGTGCGACGACGTTGTTTCGGATGTCGAGAGATTTGTCAGGGGCCTTTTGCCCGGGGTTGCAAAATGAAAGGTGGGACCTTAGAGTTTTAATTTCGCCCGAAGTGTAGAGGAACACGCTTTTTATGCTAATCGTAATGAAACCGGATGCGACTCGGACCGAGATCGATCGCGTCATCGAAGTTATCGAAGATCTCGGGCTTCGAGGGCACACACTGCCGGGCGAGAACCGCACCGCGATCGGAATTACAGGAAACAGGAACGCACTCGACCCGGCACACTTCGAAAACCTGCCGGGCGTAGCCGACGCGATCCGGGTAACCAAACCATATAAGCTGATCTCGAAGGACCTGCGCCCGGAGAAATCTGTCGTCAAGGTCGGCAATTCGAACATCGGTGGTCACGAACTGGCGATCATCGCCGGACCATGCGCGGTCGAGAATCATAAGCAGGTTTTCGCTTCGGCGGAAGCAGTCGCGGCAAGCGGCGCCAAATTCTTTCGCGGCGGTGCTTTCAAGCCTCGAACTTCTCCGTACGCTTTCCAGGGAATGGGCGAGGATGGCCTAAAGATACTGTCGGAAGTGCGTGAGCGGTACGGTCTGAACATCGTGACTGAAGCAATGGACGAGCACGGTCTGGATCTGGTTGAGAAATACGGTGATTGCATTCAGATCGGCGCACGCAACATGCAGAACTTTTCACTGCTCAAGTATGCTGGCCGGACGCGCAAACCCATCCTCCTCAAGCGCGGCCTTTCAGCGACGCTCGACGAATTTCTCCTTGCAGCCGAGTACATAATGGCCGAGGGCAACTATGACGTGATCCTCTGCGAGCGTGGGATCCGAACATTTGCCGACCACGCACGCAACACGATGGACCTGTCGATCGTGCCCGCAGTCCATCGGATGACGCATCTGCCGATCATCATCGACCCATCGCATGGAACAGGTCACAACTATATGGTCGATCCTCTTGCCCGAGCCGGCGTCGCGGTAGGTGCTGATGGGTTGATCATCGAGGTCCATCCACGCCCAGAGGAAGCGCTTTGCGACGGTGCTCAGGCACTGACCCCGGCGCAGTATCTTGAGCTTGTTCGGCAGGTTCAGAAGATCCATGAGGTTGTTTCCGCCGACATGTCTGAGGCCGTCCCGGTGGTGAGTGAGTTGGTCACCTAAATCGCTATAAACAAAGGGCAAAAAGAAAAATCCGCGAGGTTCCCGAGACCCGCGGATTCTTTTATACGTTTGACGCCTTTTGCCTATCCCGCCAAACGGAACCTAATCATAGCACACAACTGCAAGGTGCAACTGAGCATTGCCGTGAGGATGAGCAGTGACATCGGGAGGAACCGAAACGTGTCCGGAAGCACTACTCCAAGCGACTGCGAGAAGGCGATTCCGAGTAGTACCGCGAACCCGCCGATCAAGCTTCGACCAAGGAGCCAGCCGCTAAAATCAGGCTTATCCTCGGCCGAAGGCAGAAAGTAAGGCAATACCAAAACGGCCGCGAGCGTCACTGCAGACACGCCGCTTTCCCATCCCGCAGATAGAAGCGATTGCCCGAAATCCACCGCTAAGAAGAACAGAACAAATGTCGTATCGACAGAGAAACCAGCCTTGTAAGCCTTATTGATAGCCATAGTCATCCTCGGATCAGGTACTAAAAACTCTCAACTTCCGGGCATTTCCCGAGATCATCTGATGTTGAACTTACTCTTCACCCGGCTTGCTGAACTGCTTATAAGCGACGCGGAACAGCTCGGAGAGGGCTTTTGCCGTCTCCGGAGTGAGGTTCTTGTCGGCACGCAGATGGGCTTCAACAATTTCGGGCGTCGCCTCATGCGGGTAATAGATCACAGCCTCGACGTCGGCTGCCTGCTTGTTCATCACCCGGTCGATTGGCATATCCAGCCAGCCGGTTAGCCTGGCGATATTATCCGCATCCGGCTTTCCCGTCCCGTTTTCGATTCTCGACAACGTTGACGCCGATACATTGGTTACATCGGCTACATCGCGGAGACTCAATCCAAGCTCTTCCCGGCGGCGTTTAATTGCCCGCCCCAGCTCTACCGTATTGACGAAGTGGTCATTCCTGTCGGCCATAGGTTTCAAAACCTCCTAGAGTTCAGTGTCATGGGTGGGATACGTTTCACGAATAAAACATAACATACGAAAATTTTAAATGCAACACCCCGTTTCATGCTTGCAACAAATAATTTTTGTGGTACTATGTTTCATAGATGGCACAGAGGTATTAAGCAGTGACCGACGTAAAGAAAGAACAAAGAGAGAAACGAGCAAGGGCGATAGCGGCCATGGGTCTGGTCGATCGGACCGGTGATCATTTCACTGTCTCATCACCGACCCTGCGGGCCGAACAGAGATCTTTCACCGTTAGCCGCAACGAGACAGGAGCGGTCGTCTGTGATTGTTCTGACTTTCGTAAGAGCGTGGAAAGCGGCAGCCCTTTGAGATGCGAACACATCCTGGCCGTCAAATTTGCACTTGTTGAAAAGAACACTGAGCCGTCAGCGAGAAGCTCGAGGGACTCAATAAACGGAACCGCGGTTGAGCATACCGAGGTCAAACCAATAAACACTGAGTCGCGCACGCCTGGGCGCGGCGAACAGGCGAGCGATGCCGTTCCGACAGACGATTCGACAAACAGGCATGTCGAACACGAAAAGGTCGGACGAATTCGTTTCGATAAGACTCAAGGAGATAAAGCAATGAAAGAAACGAAAAAGGTTGAAGAACCGATTATTGAAACGGCAGAACCGACGGAGACCCGGGACAACGTTCTCGAGTTTTCAGCGACATTGCGAGAGCTGAAGAAGCACGTCGATCCGACCCTCGTGAAGCAGCGAGAAGGATGGCGCGATCGTAACGGCAATGTGCAGATGGTCGATTATGTCGAATGGCACACGGTCGCCGACATCCTCGACGAGGCGGCACCGAACTGGACGCACACGGTAAAGGACATTCGCCAGATCGGAGATCTTATGACCGTGACGGTGGCGATCACGATCGACGGAATTACCAGGGAAGGTATCGGAACTGGTGTTGCGCAGAGTGAGGTCGGGATCAAGAAAGCCGAGCACGACGCTCTAAAACGCGCGGCTGTGAAATTCGGGATCGCTCGTGAGCTGTACAAGAAAGAGTCTGACGCCATCGAGCGGGCAGGCACGACATCACCAAACGACGGTGGCGGGGACGACTTCCCTTCCAACCCCGTGGCGCGAAGTCTTGGCGAGCTCGTGACCGCGAAACAACTCGGGATGATCCGGGCGATCGCACGCGAGCTGAACATCGATCCGGATGAAGAGTGCAATTCGGTAATGAACTGCAGCACCGACGAACTCACGAAACGAGCAGCGTCTTCGCTGATCCAGCACCTGCAGGATCTGCAAAAGGATCGAGATTCGTCTGTTAGAAAAGCCGGTTGACCCGGCTGATCACTTTAACTCTCTCCCACAAACACCATGTTTTGAGTTGTGACCGACCCGTCCTGTTTTGTCCACAAAACAGCAACCTCACTCACAACTCAAAACTCCTCATACACAAAAAAACCCATGGCCGTATTCTGTCAGTCCCACTTTACGGAATGCTATACTCTGAGCCAGCCTCAAGTAGCAAAAACCGAAGATTATGAGCGTAGATCGGAAGCTTACAGACCTGGTCGGCGATTGGAAGGGTACGAATCGTCTCCACGTGCCCTGGATGCCCGAACCGTTAAAGGAATCGGAATCGCGGGCGACCGTCCGGTCAAAGATGAACGGACAGTTCCTTTCGGTCGAGTATACCTGGGCGTTTGAAGGCGAGCCGCACGAAGGCATGCTGATACTCGGCTGCGATCCGAAGTCGGACGCGGTACAGGCTGTGTGGACCGACTCGTGGCACTCGAAAGATGTACTGATGCTCTGCAACGGAAGCAGGACGTCGGATGGGAGGATCTCGGTGACGGGACAGTATTCCGTACCGGATCATCCGGACTGGAGTTGGCGAACCGAGATCGTGCCGCAGGGCGAGAAATTCAGGTATGCGATGTACAACATCTCGCCGGAAGGCGAAGAGGAGATCGCAGTAGAAACGGATTTCGAGAGACTCTAGCCGCCACGCTTCCCTTCGAACGAGAGCTCATCCGGGATGATCGCCGTCGACAGTGTTCCCTTTATCGAATCGCCATCGACGGAACCATTGATCACAAAATCCACCGACTGTCCCTGAATCTCGGTGCTGGCCGTCGCATTCAGACGATTGCCGCGCACCGAACCGTCCTTGATCTCTCCATTGCCCAAAGCTGTCTCGATGCTGCCCGTCACCCGGCTGTCCGACTGAGCAAGCGTCAGCGTTACCGGAACAGATTGGCCCTGAAAATCCAGAGCCAGGGTCCATCGTCCGCTCACATCCTCGGATGTCGAATCCGAGTCTAATTCGAAACTTGAAATGTCCATCGGATTTCGGTTCGTGTCGTAGATCTCTATAGTCTCCGCATACTCCCTGGCTTGTTTGAGAACATCGCCGGCGTCTCCGACGATGACGATCGATGCGACGTCCGGAAGTACATACTTCTGCGCCGCACGCTGAACGTCTTCGGCGGTGATCGCTTCGATATTCTCCCGGTAAGTTTGCAGGTAATCGTCCGGAAGCTCGTAAAGCTGTTGACTCACTAAAAGGTTGGTGAGCCCTTCCTGGGTCTCCGCCCTGATCGGAAATACGCCGGTAAGAAAATTCTTCGCATCCCGCAACTCATCCTCGTTGACCCGATCGTTTCTGATCCTTTCAAGCTCGTAAAAGAACTCTCGAAGCGAATCTCCCGTAACGGCCGTTCGCACCTCGGCGGTCGCCTCGAAGTCTCCCGCGGCTCGCCGCGCGTCGAGTCTTGTGTAGGCGCCATACGTATATCCTTTTTCTTCGCGAAGATTCATGAACACACGCGACGATGCGCCGGCGCCGAGGATCTGGTTCATTACCGTCGCGGCAAAAAAGTCCGGGTTCCGACGATCGAGCGCAAGATTCGCCAGCACTATATTCGCCTGCGCCGACCCCGGCCGATCTACGATCGTCAAAGTCCGTGCTGTTCGTTTTGGCGGATCCGGGAACTTACTGATGCTCTCTTCGCGCGGCTGCCACGAGCCGAAATGCCCCTCGATCTCTGCCAAAAGATCAGACTCTTCGACATCACCGACCGCAACCAAAACTGCGTTGTTGGGTACGAGCCGCTCGGCATGGATCTCAATTAGGCGCTCACGCGACAAGCGCTCGATGTCCTCGGCGCTCGGAGAGATGATCGAATACGGATGATCCCCGTACAGGATCCGCGCCGTTTGTTCGTTCGCCAGGAAGTTAGGCTGCGAACGCTGGAACTTCAGGTTCTCGACGGCATTTCGCTTGTAGAGATCCAGCTCCGACTCCGGGAATACCGGGCGAAATATTATCTCGCTCATGAGCTCGAGGATCTCCGATGAATAGATCGAGAGAGCCGAAGCGGAAACAACTGTGAAATCCTCAGACGAGTTCGCGGAAAGGTTGGCACCGAGGCGCTCTATCTTTTCGGCCAGCTCCTTACTCGAATAGTTCGCAGTTCCTTCGGTGAGCATCGCGGCCATTGCAGATGTGATACCGATGTGATCGCTGCTCTCATGTGCGTCGCCGGAAAGAAACGCGAGGCGGAAACTAACGAGCGGTAAACGCTTGTTACGAAATACTACGACCTTCAATCCGTTCTCGAGCGTTGAGACAGTGGGTTGGGGAAGCTGAAATGGGATCGGCTTTAGCGGATCCGGTGCGGTCGCGCGCTGTGCTTGATTCATATGTCTTAGCCTTTACCCGCCGGCACGATATCCAAAAGCGCGCGATTATCCGTCTTGAGATATTTGTTTACGGCGGATCTGATCTGATCGGGAGTGATCTTGAGGAACTCATCGAGCTCGGTATTGATCAGCGTCGGATCTCCGTCGTAGAGCGCGTACTCGGCAATCTGTTGGGCACGAGTCATAGATGACTGCCGCATTCGAACTGCGTCATTGATCAACTGGTTATGCAGCTTCTGCATCTCTGCAGGCGTCGGTCCCGTGGATGCGACATCGGCGATCTCGGCCATGATCACATCGCGTATCCTGCTGAGGTCCTTATCCGGCTTCGGAATAGCGCCGACGAAGATGCTCGAAGGCCCGCGTCTCTCATCCGTAAATCCGAACAACTGGATCACCGACTCCTCACCTTTCACAAGCTTCTGGTACAGCCGCGAACTATCGCCGTCATAAAGCAACTTGCCCGCGAGATAAAGAGCGATGAACTCCGGCGAACGGCGCGGCGGGATCTTCCACCCGATGAGGAACGCCGGGAGCGGCGCGAGCTGGTCATGCCACTCGCGATACTGCATCGCGACCTCGGGCGGCTCAGAAACATCGAGCCCCGGCGGTTCTGGCTGCGATGGAATGTCTCCAAAGTAGGTTTCGACTA
>CAMLKY010000096.1 GCA_946480545.1 uncultured Acidobacteriota bacterium | reverse complement strand
GCCCTGCGTTTACGTCAATGACAACTTCGGAAAGTGGCAGGAAGATTTCAAGACCATGTCCGACCACTTCAGGCGGCCTGAAGCAAAGGGACGGAAGGTCGTCGAGCTCTTAAAACCCGAGCCGGACGATTACTATGTTCTCAAACCCCACCGGTCCGCATTCTATTCAACGACACTCGAGCTTTTGCTTCGCGACCTTAAAGCACGCCGTCTGATCATTACGGGTGTGACGACCGATATCTGCATCTTGTTTACGACTGCGTCTCCGCGGTGAAGCCGGCGTATTCGAAACAGGCGATGGAATTCATCCGGCGGGTCCTGAAGGCCGACACGCGCAAGTCTACGGAGATCAGCTTTGGAAAGAAGTGATCGCGGCGTTGTGTTCTATAATATTTTCAATCGGATATGGAGCCGCTCGCTAACCGGATAAGGCCTCGAGATCTTGAGGGGTTCGTTGGACAGGAACATCTTGTCGGCGAGGGTAAACCGCTCCGGCTTGCGATCGAACAAGGCCACATCTTCTCGTTCATACTCTGGGGACCGCCCGGCACAGGCAAGACCACACTCGCCCGAATATACGCCAACGCGATCAACGCGGAGTTCCACGAGCTGTCGGCCGTGTCGGCTGGCAAAGACGATATTCGAAAGCTCATCGATAAACGCGAGCCGCGGCTGATCCCGCGTGTTCTTTTTCTCGATGAGATCCATCGCTTTAACAAGGCTCAGCAGGATTTCCTGCTCCCGTACGTCGAGAACGGCGACCTTGTCCTCGTCGGCGCGACGACTGAGAATCCAAGCTTCGAAGTGATCTCGCCACTGCTATCGAGACTTCGGGTATTCGTACTCGAGGAGCTTTCGGACGAGGACATGTCTGCGATCATCGACCGCACGGGGTTCGATCTCGACGGCGAGGCTCGCTCGTGGCTTATCGAGATGGCGAACGGTGACGCACGCCAGGCGGTGACAATGATCGAGAACACATCTCGGCTTTACGACAAGATCACCATCGATACCCTGAAAGAGACGTTGCAGTCGAAATTCCTTCGTTACGATAAGAAGGGCGAGGAGCACTACAACGTCATCAGCGCGTTCATTAAGTCGATGCGGGCCAGCCGGCCAGACGCCGCGATCTACTATCTGGCACGCATGATCGAATCGGGTGAAGATCCGAAGTTCATCGCACGACGGATGGTGATATTCGCGTCCGAGGACGTCGGTCTCGCCGATCCAACGGCGCTCGTGCTTGCGAACGCAGTGTTTCGAGCCGTTGAGACGATCGGGCTCCCCGAATGTGCATTGAACCTCGCTCACGGCGTCGCATATCTGTCACGTGCGCCGAAGGACCGCAGCTCGTGTGATGCGATCGGCGAAGCCATGGAAGACGCACGCAAGATGGGTAACGTCCCCGTCCCAATGAACCTTCGCAACGCTCCGACGAAGCTTATGAAGAATCTCGGTTACGGTAAGGGTTATGAAATGTATCCGGAGGACGACGATCTGCTTCCGGACAAGTTAAAGGGGCGAAAATATCTGCTGAATGAGTAATGGACACGAAGGTTACAAAGCTGGTGGGACTCTTCATCGGGTGCGTCGGGGCAGCCGGTCAAGCGTGGCTGCTTTGTCATGATCTTGTTGATTCGTACCCTTACAAGATCATGTCTTCGCCGCCTGCCGAATACTATGCGCGAACCGGACTCGCCGCATTTTATCTCGCCCCCACCATAGCCTTCGTTGTCGCGGCCGCTCTGTCTCTGCAACGCGCGTGGGCAGGCTGGATCGTGCCGGTCGTAATCTGTCCCGCAGTCTACGCAATGATCTTCCTCGTAAGAGATTTTAGCTGGAACGGACCGGTCGCTCGTAACTTTGACGGCACGACACCGTCCGAGGTCACGATCGGGTTTTTGACCTACGCCGTGGGGCTCTCGGTTGCCGGGGCCTTTGTAGGATTCACCGCATTCGCAATCTGGTCACGCCTAACGGAACGGTCCGAACTTAGTTAGTTGGAATACCACGATGAAACTTCTTCTCATTTTTCAAACCATACTGATAGGAACCTTTTCCATTTTAGGTCAGCCCGCGGATGTCGTTACCACCCGCGAGATGGATCGCATCAACTGGATGGAATTCCGAGAGGTTGTTCCGTCGAAGATCGACACCGTCCTTCTCCCGACCGGAACGCTCGAACCGCACGGTGTCATCAATAACGGAGCCGACAATACAGCTCCGACCGCGATGGCAAGGACAATCGCCCGCCGCACCAACGCAATGATCGCACCGACGCTGCCGTATGGGATCACAGGTTCGATGGAAGCGTATCCCGGCGCGTTCCAGATGACCGAGTCGGCATACCGGCCGTTCGCAAAACAGATCCTCGAGGGCCTCGCGAAGAATGGCTTTCGCAACATCATAATTCTGAACGGCCACGGCGGTGGACAAACAGCGGTTCTGCAATCTGTCGCGGCCGAGGTCGCGATCGAGAAACGCGTGAGGACGCTGGTCATCAACTGGTGGTCGTTCGCGTCCGATGAAACTAAGGCTGTATTCGGCGAGGATGGCGGGCACGCCGGCTTGAACGAGACGGCATTTATCCAGGCGATCGACCCGACGCTCGTACATCAAAGCCGGTACAAAGCCGAATTGGCGACCGCATACCCGGCCGCCGGTACCTGGTCGGCAGTTCCCTTCCCGAGCTCCATCGGGCTGTACCAAAAAGATCAGGGATATCCAAAATTCGATCAGAAAAAGGCCGACGAGTATTACAAGAAGGTGACCGACAAGGTCGCGAATCTCATTATCGACGTGAAGAAGAAATGGGACCTGGCCGGTCTCTGATGAGGTTCCGCAAACTTTCCTGAAACTAAATCTGTGTTATAGTCGTCTAACATTACTGACCGAAATCAAATTCGAGTCAGAATCGACGACATGAGAGATTCTGTACAGCCACGCGATGTTCGTAACGCCATCCTCGACGCGAGCAACCGGCTACTGGCAACCAAAGGCTACAAGAAGATGACGATCGACGATCTCGCTGCCGAGGTCGGGATCGGAAAAGGAAGCGTATATCTCCACTTCGAGAGTAAGGAAGAGATCGTGCTCTCGAGCATCGATCGCATAATCGAGCGATTGAAGACCCGCCTCGATGAGATTTCGCAGAAGCGCACGTCTTGCGAGCGCCGGCTGAAAGAAATGCTGATCGAGCGGGTCGTTTTCCGCTTTGACAGCGTCCAGCACTATACCCAAAGCCTCAACGACGTACTTTCGAAGATTCGACCCGCCCTGCTCGAGAGACGCAAGCGTTACTTCGACGAGGAAGCGACGCTTTTTGCACGACTCATAAAGGAGGGCATCGAGTCGGGCGAGTTTGGCAAGGTGAATGTAAACGAGGCCGCCGTTTCGGTCTTGCTCGCTACGAACTCGCTTTTACCGTTCAGTCTTTCGACGCAGGAATTGGGAGAGCGGCACGAGATAGAAAAGCGTGCATCGCGTCTTGCCGACATTCTGTTGAAGGGACTCTGTTCCAGATAGTTAATTTTTCCCAGGAGTAACACCGCCATGAAATATGTAAGAAACCAGATATTGTCCACAACTTTTGCGATCCTCGCATTCGTGCTGCTTGGGTTCGATGCTTCAGCACAGCAGGGCCCCGGGCCGGATATGAATGTAGATTCGGCGACGCGAACTGCGGTCATCGAAAACCTCATCAAGGAGCTCAACGACGCCTACGTTTTTCCCGAGACCGCAAAGAAAATGGAGTCGGACCTACGATCCCGCCTGAATGCCAAGGAATATGATTCCGTTACGAGCGCTCGCGCGTTCGCCGAGAAGCTCACGACTGACCTGCAGGCGATCAGCAGGGACAAGCACCTGCGTGTGCGTTACTCGCCGCAGGTGATACCGGTGCGTCGCGAACGTACCGAACCGACGGCGGAAGAGAAAGAGCGGAATAGCTGGTTCAATAAACGTGTGAACTTCGGGTTCGAGCGTGTTGAACGGATGAACGGCAACGTCGGCTATATCGATCTTCGCGGGTTCAGCGATCACGAGAGCGGTGCCGGCACGGTCGCAGCCGCGATGGCTCTCCTGGCCAATACCGAGGCTATCATTTTCGACCTTCGTCAAAACGGCGGGGGAAGTCCGGAGATGGTGGCTCTGATCAGCTCGTATCTTTTTGGAGACAAGCCGGTGCACCTGAACAGTCTCTATTGGCGAAAAGGTGATAAGACCGAGGACTTTTGGACGAAGCCCGAGACGGCGAAGATCAAGTTTCCGAATAAGGACGTCTACATCCTGACCAGCAACCGGACGTTCTCGGCGGCTGAAGAATTCACCTACAATCTCAAGAACCTGAAGCGTGCCACGGTAATCGGCGAGACGACCGGCGGCGGTGCTCACCCTGGCAGCTTTGAACGCCTTGGCGATCATTTTGGAGCGTTCATCCCGAGCGGGCGTGCCATCAGTCCGATCACAAAGACCAACTGGGAAGGCACCGGTGTCGAACCGGACATCAAGGTTCCGAAAGATCAGGCACTAAAGACGGCTTACGTCATGGCGTTGACCAAATCGGTCGAAGGCATAAAGGATGACAACGTCCGCAATGGCGTTAAGGGATTGATCCAGGAAGCCCAGAAGGAACTGGACGACATGAAGGCAAAGAAATAAGTCGAGGCCTTTAGACAAAAAGGAGACCGACTTGCGGCGGTCTCCTTCTTCTTTCATCTCTTCCAGTAATTCCTGATCTTCAAGTCAAGCATCGGAAAAGCTACGTACTCCACATTTCGACCCGTCTCACGCAGTTTCTGCACCATCGGGATCGCTGCGTCGGCGTTCCGGGTATGTACGATGATCGTTGCAGCCCGTTGTAGATCCGAGCGCTCATTCAGCCATTCCGCGATCGCGTAGCCCGTGCTCGCATAATCATCATGGTCGTTCGATTCGTAGTGGTGAGGAAGAAGATCGTGGTCTAGAAAGATCGCGTCGTAGCTGGTCTTGGCCAAGAACTCCTTCGCTTCCTCGACGGTCTCGGCAATATCCAACTCGTCACCGGAGAAACGTTTTTCAAACCAGCGATGGCGTCGACGGTCGTCGTCCAAGAGGAAGACACTGATCGGCGTGCGCTCCGATTTGACGTCGCTTAGGCCGACTTTCAACATCAAGTTCCGAAAGATTCCCATAGGTGAACTACTGTGAAGATGTAAATATATCACACGGGCATGGGCCGTAAGCGAAGGCGAATCGGCAAAACTTGATTCGGTCATTCGCGATGTTATAATTCCCTCTCGACTTCACCGATCTTCATGCCAACCGAAAGAACAACTGGGCCCACGGCATTGGCCGCTGCCGGAAAAATCGATTCCGAGGCGGACGTATGTCCGAAATGTTTCGGATCGGGAATGGAGATCGTACCGGGAAAAGGTGCCCGTACCTGTGCGTGCCAGCGAAACGTGTCCCAGGCCGCCGTGCTCGAAAAAGCAAAGCTGCCCAAGCGTTACGCCGGCTGCCATTTCAACACATATCACCCGGATCCGAACGTGCCCTCCCAACTGGCTGCGCAGAAGTACGCGATGAGGTTTGTGAACGAGTATCCCGCCGTCGAACAGGGGATCCTGTTTACGGGTCCTGTCGGCATTGGCAAGACCCATCTCGCGGTTTCGATCCTGAAGGGCTTGATCTTCGAGCGCGGGTTTCCCTGCCTGTTCTACGAGTTCGGAGCGTTGCTGAAAGAGATCCAGGATTCTTATAATCCCCAAACGAAGACATCCGAACTTGCGGTGCTGGCGCCGGTTCTTCAAACCGAAGTTCTCGTACTCGATGAGCTTGGCGCGTCGAAGCCGACCGACTGGGTTCGTGACACGATGGCGCACATCATCAACACGCGCTACAACGACAGCAAGCTGACCATCTTCACGACCAACTATCCTGACGAGAGACAGAACGATCGGGAGGAAACTCTGGAGGATCGGATCGGGGTCAGGCTGCGGTCCCGCCTTTATGAGATGTGCAAGACCGTCGAGATGAAAGGAAACGATTACCGCCGCCGCAAGCACAGCTAACCGCGCTCGCTACTCTTTCCACCCGCGACTGCGCCCATACGTATCGTGAGCGACTGGCTCTTGATTAGTCGGTAGCCGAGCAATCCAACCAATACCAAAGCAAAGATCGCGGGATAGAAAATATCCGACTTTACGATCATCCAGAAGTGGATGACACCGAGCACGGCTATGACATAGCTGAGCTTATGAAGTCGTGCCCAGTTTTTTCCACCGAGCCGTTTGATCATTCCATTGGTCGACGTAACCGCGAGCGGCACGAGCAGCGCGAATGCCAGCATTCCTACCGCAATGAACGGGCGCTGCCAGACATCGCCGGCAATAGCGGTCAGGTCAAGGCTCTTGTCGAATATGCTGTATGTCACCAGATGGATCAGTGCATAGAAGAAGGCATAAAGTCCCAGCATCCGGCGGTATTTGATCAGTGAGTTCCATCCGGATATCTTGCGCAACGGCGTGACGGAGAGCGTAATGAACAGCATCACGAGTGCGAGGACGCCTGTCGTCCGTAGAAAGAACTCGATGGGATTTGCCCCGAGATTTCCGCGTCGCCAGTCGTATAGAAGAAACGCGAGCGGGATCAGAGCATTTATCGAGATAAGGATCTTGTGAAACTTTACGTCCTGCATCAAAAATCCTTCTGCAGATCCATCCCGGCATACATGCTCGCAACCTCATCCGCGTAGCCATTGAAAAGCAAAGTATCGCGACGTCCGAGCTCGCCGATCCGGCGCTCCGTTGACTGCGACCACCTGGGGTGATCCACGTCCGGATTAACATTCGAGTAAAAGCCGTACTCATCAGGTCCCGCCAGGTTCCATGTGGTCGGCGGCTGCTTCTCTGTGAGAGTTATCTTCACAACCGACTTGATGCTCTTAAATCCATACTTCCACGGCACGACGAGCCGGATCGGCGCTCCGTTCTGGTTCGGAAGCGCCCGCCCGTACAGGCCGGTCGCCAGGATCGTTAGCGGGTGTAAGGCTTCATCGAGTCTCAATCCCTCGACATATGGAAAGTCGATTCCCGCTGCGAATGACGACTGCATTTGTTCGCGATCGTAAAAGGTCTGAAACGCGACATACTTCGCCGAACCTGTTGGCTCCACCACATCGAGCAGTTTCTTCAGCGGGAAGCCCACCCAGGGAATGACCATGGACCACGCCTCGACG
>CAMLKY010000095.1 GCA_946480545.1 uncultured Acidobacteriota bacterium | reverse complement strand
CCCAACACGAGCTTTTCTTTCTGTGCGACGACGTCGAAAAATTTGCGAAAGACATGGACGAACGGAACATCGAGCACGGCGAGATCAACGATCAGGGCTGGGGCCTCGTGCTCGAGCTGAAGCTGCCGAGTGGAGCTCCGCTAAACGTCTACCAGCCGCGGCATGCGCGGCCGTGATCTATGACGGCCAAAAAACTACCGGACGATAAGCCGATCGTCGAATTCAAAACCAAGTCGGCGTGGACGAAGTGGCTTGAGAAGAACCACGACAGCTCTTCGGGCGTCTGGTTGCGACTGGCTAAGAAGAACTCAGGTCTTAAATCACCATCACGCGACGAGGCGCTCGATTCCGCTTTGTGTTATGGCTGGATCGATGGTCAATCTCGAAGCGAAGGCGAATCGACATGGCTGCAGAAATTCACTCCGCGAACCAAACGGAGCATCTGGTCGAAGATCAACCGTGAGAAAGTGCAGCGGCTCATCGAGTTGGGTGAGATGCGGCCCGCGGGTCTCGCCGAGATAGATCGGGCGAAGGAGGACGGGCGGTGGGACGCAGCGTACGATTCGATGGCGACAATAACGGTTCCGGACGATCTAAGGCGTGAGCTTGATAAAAATCGCGCAGCCAACGATTTCTTCAATGAGCTCGACAGTCGCAACCGGTATGCGGTGCTATTCAGGATCCATACCGCGAAGCGGCCGGAAACAAGGGCAAGGCGGATCCGCGAATTCGTCGACATGCTCTCGCGTGGCGAGAAGATCCACAATTAACTAAACAAAGATTCAAGGAGGAAAAGAATGCAAGGTACATCGACAAAGGCCGCATCCACGTTGGGTGCAGAGTACATCAGGGAACTGGAGTATGAGGTGCGCGCGACGCGGGAGTGTCTGCAAGCTGTCCCAATGGACAAGCCCGACTGGAAGCCGCACGAGAAATCGATGCCGCTCGGCTACATGGCGTTACTTGTTGCGGACATCCCCCGATGGATCCAACATGCAATCGAGAATGGTGTCGTCGACTTTGCGACCTACAACCAGGCCGAGGCGAAGACTCCCGACGACCTCGTCGCTCATTTTGATAAATCAATTGAGTTGGCCAAGGCCGCGCTTGCCGCAGCTTCGGACGAGCGGTTGAAAGAGACTTTTTATCTCAAGAACGGCGAACTGGAGCTGATGAAAGCGCCGATCGACGAGACGGTGATGTCTTCGATCAATCATCTCGTGCATCATCGCGGGCAGTTGACGGTTTACCTCCGACTGCTGGATATCGCGGTGCCCTCGATCTACGGCCCCTCGGCTGATTCGAAAGGGTTTTAGCCGGCTATCGAAAATTCTCCAATTTGGGTTCACCAAACATGGCTCTGAAAAACGAAACATTATGATCAGAAACATCATTGCCGTGATCGCCGGCTTCGTTGCCGGGTCGATCGTAAACTTCATGCTTCTCAGTGTGGGCCATTCCGTAATCGGGCTGCCGCCCGGGGCCGATATGAATACGATGGAAGGCGTAGCGGCCGCAATGCCTTTGCTCGAGCCGAAACACTTTATCACCCCGTTTGTCGCTCATGCGGGCGGGACGCTAGTTGGAGCCTTGGTTGCAGCACTCATTGCCGCGTCGCACAAGCTCACAATCGCGATGGTTATCGGTGTCCTGTTCCTGCTCGGCGGCGTTACCGCCGGGATCTACATCGGATCGCCGATGTGGTACAACGCCATCGACTTTCTATTCGCATACATCCCGTTTGCGTGGTTAGGTGCTAAGCTCGGCGGCGCTGGGAAAGCCAGGTAAGGCGTATTTTTCCGGATAGATCTCGGCGAGTTGGTTTGCGACCGCAGCCTGTTCCCGGTCGAGCGTAGCGAGAACGTCGGCCGCCACTTCTCCGATCTCAACCTTGGTTCTTACAAACTCGCAAAAGTCATACGCTTCGATCCAGAAATTGTCGCTAAGCTGCGCACTTTGCACCCAGTACTCAGACAGGAGGGTCCTTAACCCGGGACCGAGCGTCTTACACAACTCGGGTAGATTTATAACGACAGGTGCCAGCCGGTTCGCCCGGTAGAGAATGCAATTGCACTCCATCCCCGGGTCGTTGACCATCGTCGTCAACCGCCGCAGCTCAAGGTCGGTAAGGTCATACCGATCGTTGAGAATTCCCGGATCCGCTCGAACCAGTTTTACAAGATCCGTGGACGCCGTGAGATCCGAAAATGCCTTTTGAAACTGTTCACGCATAACTTACCGCGGCTTTCGCCGCACAGCGATCGGCAAGCTCGTGCATCCGCTCGAGCTGTTCGATCACGCCGCCCACCTCAAGGACCTTGAAATAAGATTCGTGATACTCGAACGTGATGGCCTTGAGTCGCGTAAATCGCGGAGCGTGTTCAAACGCCCACGACCAAAGTGGCTCAGACGCGAGTCGCGAATGCGAGTCAGTATAAAAACCCATCAGTTCGTCACCACCTGCCATGTGGATCTCGACTACAGCGGCCGGATCGATCTCGGCCAGATACTCCTCAGGATCGACGTTATCGTGCCGCGCCGTTACGTATAGATTATGAAGATCCAGGAGAACGCCGCAGCCCGTATCGCGGAAGAGCCGGTTGAAGAATTGCGGCTCGTTCATTTCCATTTCCGGTATCTGGGTAAAAATACTTCCGTTCTCTAAGATCAACGGGCAATCGAGGGCGGCCTGCACGGCTGGTATTTTCGAACTCAGAACCTGCAGCGTCTCATCGTCATAGACGACCGGCAGCGCGAGTCCGGCTTGCGCACCTTGGGCATCGGCGTGCGGCGTCAGAAACATCGTGAGATGCTCGCTATACCACTCGAAATCCAACTCCGCGGCAAGGGAAGCGATCTCGTCCAGCAGCTCTGTATCCAGCGGTGTCTCGGTCGGCAGCGAGAGCCCTACGCCATGCCCTGACACGGTGCGACCCTCTGTGCAGCGCTTCACTATATCGACGGCTTCTTCGATCCTACGAAAACGTCCACCCGAGGCTCCCCTCCCAAGATCGAACCATAAGCGTTCAGGTACGATCGCAAGGTAATTCACAAGGCCGCCGGCCTGTTCGAGTACGGTTGGCACTGTCGGATTATAGAGAAGCCCGACCAGGGGTTTCGCGTTGGTGCTCATAGAAGTCGGTGCAAGTTTACAGTGGAAAATTGTTGGTCCCGCGGAGACGCGTGCGGGACCACACCAGGCTTCGGACTCCGATTCTTAGAACCGGAGAACATCGCTGAAGTCTTCTTCGATGATCACGCGGATGCCGCCGGACAAGCATCCTCGGTGCCCGGTCAGCTTTCCGACGCGGTCGATGATGGCTTTGTTGATGACATCAAATTCCTTGAGCTTGGAGGGCACCGAGACCGTCAGGGTACCTGTCTTTGCTGCGAGTTTTTCGAAGTTGAACCGGGCCATTCTTTCAGCAGGCATATATAAACCTCCTATCAGTAGCGTTGAATCAAGATGAAAAGGAATCCTCACGATGGATCGAATGATCCTTCGCCTTCCCGACATCTTGATCTGAAAAGAAATGCGCGATCTGACCGGATCACTTTTTTGGACGTGGGCAGGGCGCAACAATCCCAAGACGAGACCGACTAACCGGTTTTGCAGCGATCGCGAGATGGCGAGTGATAGGTGGCGGGTCGTTCGGGAGATAAATGGGGTCCGGGTTCGCCCCCTTTATCCTTTTACGCAGATGATCTGCTTGAGCTCGGCAACGATCTCGACGAGGTCGTCTTGTGCACGCATGACTTCCTCGATGTCCTTGTAGGCACCGGGAATCTCATCGACCACACCACGATCCTTTCGGCACTCGACGCCAGCAGTTTGCCGCTTCAGGTCTTCCTGGGTGAAAGCCTTCTTGGCTGCTGTACGCGACATCTTTCGTCCGGCGCCGTGCGAGCACGAATTGAACGACTGCGGATTACCAAGCCCACGGATGATGAACGACTTCGCACCCATCGATCCGGGGATGATCCCGTACCGTCCGCTCTCGGCGTTGATCGCGCCCTTACGAGTGACGTAGACCTTATCGCCGAAATGATCTTCCATCGCGACGTAGTTGTGATGACAGTTGACCACGATGTCGATTTGCGAATGCTCCTGTCCCGTCTTCGGAGGGGTGGACGGGGTGGTGGCGACCGCGTGATCGATGTCGAGCTCTGCACCGAACATCCGATTGAACGACTTGATCAATCGCTTCATCATGATCTCGCGGTTCTTCATCGCGTAGCGCTGCGACCAATCGAGGTCGTGCCAATAGGCTCGAAACTCGTCGGTGCCCTGAACGAAGTAGGCGAGCGCCGGATCGGGAAGAGTATTCAGATCGTGCAGTGTCTTTGCAGTCGCGATATGGCGCGTCGCAACTTCGTTCCCGATGTTTCGCGAACCCGAGTGAAGCATCAACCAGACGTTGTCCTCAGTATCGAGGCAGACCTCGATAAAGTGGTTGCCGCCGCCTAGAGTGCCGAGCTGCTTCATCGCCTTTCGCTTGCGGTCCTGTACACCGCGATGCAGTTCGTCGAACTCGGCCCAGCCCTCCCACTCGTTGGACTCATCGACCGGGTCGCGATAATCGTTGAAGCCAACCGGGATCGCCCGCTCGATCTCGTGTCGAAACTCAGCGAGCCGGCCGTCCAGGATCCCGCTCTTGAACGGCGTTTTGACGGCCATCATTCCGCAGCCGATATCGACACCGACGGTCGCCGGGATGACGGCATCCTTTGTCGCTATCACCGAACCGACCATCGACCCGATCCCCAGATGAGCGTCGGGCATTAAAGCAACGTGCTTGTAAAGGCACGGCAGACGTGAAACGTTGCGAAGCATGGTGTGCTCGTCGGTGGACATCTCGTGTGTCACCCAAGAAAGGACATCGCCGCCGGCTCCGCTTATATTTAGTTTGTTGTAAGGCATGATTGCTTTCCTCCTACTTTGAAGGATGAGGCGGAAGGATGAAGGACGAAACACGCATCTCGGTTTCGCCTCTCATCCATCACACTTCATCCGCTTATGATGCGGGCGACAAGAGATAGGAATGATACGTTTTATTCGAGAAATGTAATCATTCCGGCATTCGCCCGGAAGTCGTGAATAGTGGACCGCAATAGTTGCCCTCTGAAACAACTGCTATTCACTATTGAGGATTCACGATTGACGAAAATGGCGACAAGTATTGGCGAGAGTTCCGTCCAGACGCATCGGGGCGGGCGAGATTCGAACTCGCTTTACCGTTTACGGTAGTTACCATGTACTCCCGACCTGCATTCGCCTGAGATTTCCACCGCAGAGACGCAAAGACGCTGAGAAAGCATTCTGTCGAGCTTTCTTCTCTCCGCCTCGGCGTCTCGGCGGTAGAACCGCTTCTCACAACTCAACCGCGTCGATCACACCGACCCAGTGACCGTCGTCGAGATTCCCCTTCGCGAATTCCGAAACAAGCGAAAACACCTGATCCGAAAATCCGCCGACGTTTAGAATATCGCGACGCTCGCGGGCCTGCGTGTGGGCGTTCGGCTAAATGTCGATACATACGAGCTTCGCCGACGCGTTACGCGACTTGAACTCGTTCCACTGTCGCATCGTCGCCGTCCCGCTGTTCCAGACACGTCGCGAGTCCACCCACGACTCGTTATCCGAGACGTAGACGATCACGTCGCCCTTAGCACGCTGGCGATTCAGTTCAGCGAGCGGAGCCGAGCAGTTGGTTCCGCCCGAAGGCAGTCCAGCCAGGAGCTTCGCGTTGGTCATGACCGAATCGCGCGGATTCAGTCGTGCTTCGACGATGTGATCCGAGAACGGAATTACCTCGGCCGTCGGATTCTTGCGCAGCAGCGTCGCCGCAACTAGTGCTGCGACGTCGATGCAGGAAACCTTGGACGTGGCGCCTTTCCGGTAGCCGGTCACGGGCGAGTGCATCGAGCCGGAGATGTCGGGAAAGACAAAAACTTTCCCGTCGATCTTCGGGACGTTCTCGGTCGCGATTTCCATCGCGTCCTGAAGCGCCTCGGTGATCTCACGCGGGATCCCCTTGTTCGCTTCCGCCGCCTTAAAGGCCGACAGGAGCTGGAAAGGGAAGACCCGAGCACGCTTTACCGCCTCGTGATTTCGAAGGCGCCCGGCGATGACCTCGACCATCGATTTGTCCTCGAAAACGCCGTGACGCTGAAACGTGTTGAGATTCATCCGCGTCATCTGCCACGGAGCATTCCGTGCGATGGCGGTCCACTCCGATTTTCCGAGCGACAGTGCGGTCAGCATCTGGAACGGAACGTCCGGTACTTCGGCCGAACCGCCGGCCTTGAACCGCTCGAACCGTTTGACGATCTCCGGCAGCTTATCTGCGTCGATCTCGCGCCCGATGAAGTAACCGAAGAGCGCCTCACGCTCGGCGTCGGCGGGTTTCGGGTGGACCATCTTCAGGATGTCGCCGACCGACGGCGACCGACCGACCGATTGCTTGAATACCTGCTCCGGGGCCCGGTTCTCGAACCATTCGCGGACCATCCGCTTCGGCAGCGACCCGAGCGATTTACGCCCGACCACACCGGAACGCATGATCTGCACGAAGTTCCGAAGCATCTTTCCGTTGTCCGCGACCCGCGGGAAGGTGCGTTCAAACAGTTCGCGATCGCGGACCGTAAGCACCGCCAGAAGCAGTGCCGGCATGTCCTTCATGTGGCCTTTTTCGCGAGCGAAGATCGCCGTCTTAGCGACGAACTCGGCGTCGACCTCATTCGCAAGCTCGAGCACTCGCTCGAGCTGCTCGCCCGCGTCGGCGTAGAACGTGTGGTTGAAGCATCCGGTCGCGGCATACTGCGCAAGTGCTGCTTTGGGCGAGAGCTTGTAGGCGACCCCACCGGCTTCGTTTACCGTGTCGGTCTTCGGTGAAAAAATCCCGACGATAGATTTGAACAGATTCTTATTGGCCATGATTACCTCCTGTTGCAAGCCCGCCACGTTGGCGGGGAATAATAGATCGGATGACAAGATTGAAATGACGTTTTTGCACGTGAACAGCTTAGGATCACCGGTGTTTTCCGGACACCGCTTGGTGCATAAGGTGGATGTAGTCGTTTCGGCATTCACCCGAAAGTGAAATGCAGCGACAAGTGACGATGAAACGTTCGCTGCTCTATCCAATTGAGCTAGACGAGCCGCTGGAGAAGCTCGCCGCCGGACTCGAACCGGCAACACGCGGGTTATGAGCCATGTAGTTCCATCTGCATTCGCTGTGAAGTTT
>CAMLKY010000094.1 GCA_946480545.1 uncultured Acidobacteriota bacterium | reverse complement strand
GGCACTAGGAACCACGAACTCACACCAAATCACACCAACAAAAATCGTCCGAACAATAGAGCTCAAAGTAGTTAACCAAACTCCCTAAGCCGCCGTGCCGTCCTTTCAACTTCCCCGACAACCAGATCGACCTCGTCCTCGGTGTTATAGCGTCCGAGTGAGAATCTGATCGAGCCCATCGCTTTCGAATACGGAATGTCCATCGCCTGGAGCACCGCCGAAGCCTTGTGATCCGCGGCGTTGCAGGCGGAACCGGTCGATACGCAGATACCGGCATCATCGAGTGCGGCAAGGATCGCTTCGCCATTCAGATTCTCGAACGAAATATTTGTAGTGTTTGGCAGGCGTTGACTGACTCCATTCACGCTCGTGTTTGGGATCCGTTCGAGGATCGCGGCCTCCAACCGGTCGCGTAATTCGCGCACCGCCGACATCGGCCCGAGATCGCGAACCAGCTCGGCGGCGGCACCGAGGCCGACGATCTGATGAACTGCCTCGGTCGTCGCCCGTCTTCCCGATTCCTGTCCGCCACCGACCAGAAATGCCGGAAGCTCGACACCGTTTCTGATGTAAAGAGCTCCGATCCCCTTTGGCCCGTGAAACTTGTGCGCGGAGATCGAGAAGAGATCGATGCTAGTGCTCCGCAGATGGATCGGTACCTTTCCGGCCGCGTTGACGCCGTCGACATGAACGAGCGCATTCGACCGCTCTTTGACGATCTCGGCAACCTCTGTGACGGGAAACAAGACTCCCGTCTCATTGTTCGCCAGCATCAAGGACACGACGGCGGTATCGCCTCGGATAGCGGAACGAAGTTGATCGAGATCCAGCTCGCCGTGCTCATTGACGTCCAGCCAGGTGATGTCGGCCGCACCGTTCATCTCGAGCTGCTCACAGAGCTTTCGAACAGCCTCGTGCTCAACCCGAGTCGTTACAACGTGACGCCGAGTCGGGTCCAAGGCTAACGCGCCCCGGATTGCCCAGTTGTCACTTTCGGTCCCGCCCGAGGTAAAGACGATCTCCGACGCGTCCGCGCCGATAAGTGCCGCCACAGATCTACGAGCGCGTTCGACGGCGTCTCGCACCTCGCGTCCGAGACCGTGAGCCGACGAAGGATTCCCAAACGCACCATCGAGAAATGGCAGCATCGCGTCTCTAACTTCCGGTGCGATCGCGGTTGTAGCATTGTTGTCGAAGTAAATCACGGGGAAGAATTAGTTCCTGGTTTCTGGTTTCTAGTTTCTAGTTTCTGGTTTCTGGTTTCTAGTTCTTCTTTGCGTCTTTGCGACTTTGCGGGAGGACCCTGCGTAAATTAACCCGACCCTCGTTGCAATCTGATTAGCCGAGGTTAAGATCACGTCCTCCCGCAAAGTCGCAAAGGGGAACCAGGAATTAGAATCTCCCGCACTTGAGTTACAATTAACGACGCCGTGAGCCGAACTCTCAAAATCACAGAACCCAGCGGTCGTGTGTCGGACTTCGAACTGGAATCGGGACGAGTCTACACCGTCGGTCGCGCAAAGGAAAACGATATCGTTTTGAACGATCGCCGCGCGTCGCGCAAGCATGCGCAGATCGGCGGCGACGCAAAAGGCTTCCGAATTATCGACGGCTACTTTGAGAATGGCCAGCTTACGCGAAGTGTCAATCATGTCTTTGTAAACGGCTCGCCCGTCCTCGAGAAAGACCTCATCTCTGGCGACATCATCATCATCGGTGAAAGCCGGCTCGAGTATTCGGAGGAGCTGGACACGGCCGCACCGTACACCACGTCGCCGGATCACGTTCCCGACACGCTTGCGACGGGCGTCACCATCGAGCCCGGCGATGTCGAAGATGCCAAGGTTGTTGATTTCGACGATAAGCCGCTCGGCCACACGCAGGTAGAGATCTCGGCAAACGAGATCATCGGCCGGCAGTCGCACCTCTCGATGGAGACCGCCATCGAGGCTACGCCCGAAGAGATAAAAGATCTTCGCCGCAAAGCCAAGATCCTCGAGCTGCTCTATGAAATGAGCAAATCGCTCGGCACCGTTTTCGACATAAAAGAGATCTTCGAACGCGCAACCGACCTGATCTTCCGCGGGACACCGGCCGACCGTGTGATCGCGTTACTCGCCGACGAAAGCCAGGATGGTGTGGCAAGCGATCTTGTCCCGGTCGGCGTGAAGACCCGCGATGCGACGCTCGACAAGCTGACAGAAAAACTTACCGTCAGCCGGACAATTACTCAAAAAGTGATGCGTGAGCGGGTCGCGCTCTTGTCACAGGACGCAAAGACCGATGCCCAGTTCTCGGGCGCGGATTCGATCGTTTCCCAGGGAGTTCGCTCGACGATCTGTGCTCCGCTTATCACCCAATCGAGCGTGCACGGCGTGCTTTATGCCGACCGTCTCGATCCGTTTGCCGCCTTCTCGCCTGATCATCTCGAACTGATCACCGCAGTTGCGGCCCAGACCGCGATGACGGTCGAAACGGTGAAGGCCCATCGCCGTCTTGCTCGCGAAGAGGTCGCGCGTGCGAATTACAGCCGGTTCATGCCGGAGTATGTCGTGAAGCAGCTTCTCGAGAACCCGAACTCGTTTCGCCTGGGCGGCGCTAACCAGACGATCACCGTGCTGTTCGCGGACATTCGTGGCTTCACGGCCCTGTCGGAGCGCGAGAACCCTGAGAAAGTCGTCGGACTTCTGAATCGTTACTTCTCGGTGATGAGCGAGATCATCTTCGCTCACGGCGGGACGCTCGATAAATATATCGGCGACGGACTGATGGCGATCTTCGGAGCACCGACCGCGTCGGCCGACGATCCGATCAACGCAGTGCGAACCGCGGTGGCGATGCAGACGCGCCTGGCCACGTTGAACCAGGAACTGCTTGCCGAAGGTTTCGGCCAGATCTCCGTCGGCATCGGGCTGCATACCGGTGAGGCAACGATAGGGTATATCGGTTCCGACAAACGTTCGGAATACACCGCCATCGGCGACACCGTCAACCTCGCCTCCAGGCTGGAATCTTGTGCCCGGGGCGGCGAAATTTTGATGAGCGAGGCAACCGCCACAGCCAGCCGGAATCTAATCCCCGTCACTCCCCGCGAGCCGCTTACGGTAAAAAATCGCGTCCAGCCGGTCAGTGTTTTTGAGGTCAGGTGGAACTAGAGTAGTAGTGTTATAACCCTCTGATGCTCACCTTTGCGGGCTCTGCGAGCTTGGCGTGAGAAATCAGCGTTACGCAAAACTCGCCGAGCCCGCAAAGCAGCAAACCGAGATGAAAATTCTGATAGCGGGTTTCGTCAGGAAGGAATATAATTGAAGCCACCAACCTAGGCAGTATGTTAAAGATTTCCTCATTAAAGAAGCTGGTCACCGATTCGATGGCGATCGATCTCGGAACTGCCAGCACCATCATCGCGGTAAAGGGACGCGGAATCGTATTGGACGAGCCCTCACTCGTCGCGGTCAACGAGATCACCGAAGAGATAGTCGCGTTCGGTCAGGAAGCAGCCGACATGTCGGGCCGTGAGGGCCGTGACATTACGGTCCGCGCTCCGCTCATCGGCGGCGTCGTCGGCGATTTCGAACGTACGAAAAAGATGCTTGCCCACTTTGTGAAGAAGGCGAAGACGGGTGGCTCGAATATTTCGCTGCAGGCGGTGATGAGCATGGTCTCGGACGTGACTCACGTCGAGCAGCGAGCGCTATTTCATGCGGCGGAAGAAGCCGGCATCGGAAAAGTTTTCATGATGGAAGAAGGTCTCGCCGCAGCATTCGGCGCGGGCGTGCTCCCGAACGACAAGCGTGCGTCCGCGATCATCGATATCGGCGCCGGCACCACAAACTTTGCGATCGTCGCAAAAGGATCGATCGTTCATTCGACGTCCGAACGGTTCGGCAGTAACGAGATAAATGCGGTTCTCGCGACGCACCTGCGCCGGCATCGCGGTTTGCAGGTCGGCGAGGAAACGACGGAGCTTCTAAAGACGACGTTTGCCACGGCATATCTGCCGGACGACATCGGTAAGACGACCGAGGTTCGTGGTCGCGATGTGCAGACGGGAAGCCCCTCTGCGGTCGAGATCACGACCGGCGAGGTCTACCCGATCGTCGAATCGATCGTGCGCCGCATCGCCGAAAAGGCAAAAGATACATTGACAGAGCTTCGCCCCGAAGTCGCCGCCGACATCTACGACCGCGGCGTGATCCTGACCGGCGGCGGTGCGCTGCTCGACGGGATCGATCAGTACATCCGCTCATTCATCAACCTGCCCGTCGGCATCGCCGAAGAGCCTCGCTACGCAACGGTCAACGGACTCATAAAGATGTTCGACGACCCGAAGCTGCTCGAAAAAGTAACCCGCAACGAGCTCGGCGTCCTGCAGAACGCCGAGATTCCATTCGAAGCCTAACGCGGGTTTCATTGTTCATCGTTACTGACATCTCGGAGCCGTGCCATTCGGTGTGTCCGCCGCCGCTTCGGTCATGGCTGCCGGCCCGGCCGCCGCCGCGGCTCCGGTCGAAGAGCAGACCGGATGCGCGGGGCGCGCATGGCGATAAGCGCGGCGCGCATTGGGATGGGTACCGAGCGGATGGCGGTCGGCGGAGACACTTCCTCGGAGGGGACAATTCGGATCAAACTCGATCTGACCGCTCTGATCCGCGTGATCCGCGCAGATCCGCGGCCAGAGATCCTAGGCGCCGAAGGCCCCGGTCGCTACGGCTCCCGGTTCTGACAGGACGTGGTCGCCCCGTCATTTGATAATCTATCTGGGTCATCTATTCAGCATGAGTACGTTTGAGGCGTTCAGACGACAGGCAGTGCTCCTACACGTATCGGGCATTCCGGTTGTGGCGGATTACCGGTGGTTCTTTGTTGTCGCGCTGATGTCGGCCGTCACGGCGGCTAGTGTGAACCAGCTTGTCGGGAACCTTGCGGGCAGCATTGTTTTGGGCTTGGCCACGACGCTTGTTTTCTTTGCTTCGATCTTTCTTCACGAGTTTGCTCACGCGTTCGTTGCCAGGCTCGAAAAACTCGAGGTCGTCGATATCGTGCTTCATCCGTTCGGAGGTCTGACGCGGTTTCTGCATCCTCCGGAAACGCCGCGGGCCGAGTTTCGAATAGCGATCGCCGGGCCGGCTGCGAGCTTCGTGCTTACGCTGTTCTTTGTCGGATTGATGGCGGCGGCGAATGCCGGGGGGCTCGACATCCTCGCGATACTGCTATTCATGCTCGCGCTTTCAAATTTCCTTCTCGCCATATTCAATCTCTTTCCGGGATATCCTCTCGACGGCGGGCGTGTGCTCAGGGCATATCTCTGGAAGAGCGGCAAGGACCTTGACGAAGCGACGCTACTCACAGGCCGGGCAGGTCAGGTGATCGCTGGCGGATTGATGCTCTTGGGATTCTTCTTCGCTGTCTTTTACGGTCAATTCTTCCCCGGTTTCTGGGCGATGCTCGCGGGCTTGTTTTTGTTCGATTCCGCAAAGGCGATCATCCGCGAGACCGAGGCCGCGCGTGCAACGCATGTCGGTGATGTAATGACGCTGCCGATCACGGTCGATCCCGATTCGACGATCCAGCAGTTCGTCGACAACATTCTGACAATGCACCGCGTGACCGTCTTTCCGGTCGGTCGCGAAAGGCAATTCTTCGGGATGCTCGTTCTCGAGGATCTGAAAAAGATCTCGCGCGAGGACTGGACCCGAACTTTGGTGCGGGATGCGATGCGACCGGTGACAACCGATCAGTTTGTCGACACCATGACGCCTATTCTGGAAGCGAACGCGATGGCCGCGTCGAACGGATGTGGTGCTGTAGCGGTCGTGGATGATGAGGGACGCCTTGTTGGCTTCTTCGTCCGGCGGGTTACGGTTCAGACTTGATGAGCGCTGTTCCTCTGCCGCAGGATAAAAATTGCCCGACACGCCGATGAAAATGCTACGTAAAATGCGACTCGCGCATCTCATATGCAGGCCCGAGAGATGGGGCGCCCTGGAATACCTCTGCTCATGGCATGCTGGCCAGACTCTCCAATAGCTTGTGATATTCTAGGCTTCAGGTTTGTCCCGTCCGTACTGTTTTGGCCCGGCCGGAGAACTTTCGCAAACGTTATTTTTTAATTCGCACCCGAAGCAGAAACGCTATGCAGTTGAGCGAGTACATATCGGTGAACGCCCTGCGCAACGTCGTCGACATTGCGCTCGTGTTCATAATCGTGTACGTCGTTCTGAAGCTGCTTCGCGGAACGCGGGCCGTCCCGACGGTTGTCGGCCTGATCCTTCTCGGGCTTCTCTACTGGTTATCACTGACGCAGGATTTCGCGACGCTGGAATTCGTCCTTCGCTACGCGGTCGTGTACATCGGTTTCGCGATCATCGTCCTGTTTCAGTCGGAGATCCGGCAGGCGCTTATCTTCTTCGCGAATAGACTTCGCTTTCCGATAATGAAGCGCCAGCGAGGGCAGTTCGGCGGCAGCGTCTATGACGAGATCGTGCTCGCGGTCACGACTCTCGCGAGTGAGAAGACGGGGGCTTTAATTGTTATCGAGAGAAAGGTCGGATTGCGGAATTTTATCGACGCGGGCGTCCAGATCGACGCACGGATCAGCTACGACCTCCTCGTATCGATCTTTAACCCGTCTACGCCGCTGCATGACGGCGCGGTGATCATCCAGAACGAACGTCTCGCAGCGGCGTCGGTCTTCTTGCCGCTGACGAAGAACCCGGCCGTCTCGCGCGAACTCGGTACCAGGCATCGCGCCGCGATCGGCATTACCGAGGGATCCGATGCGATCGCGCTGGTGGTCTCCGAAGAGACCGGCCTCGTGACGTATGTCGAAGCCGGCGAGATCCGTCGCAATCTGGATACGACTCAGCTTCGAAAGCTGCTGTTAGACGCGATGGAGATCCCACTCGTACAGCCAAAACGCGAGCAGACGAAAACCATGAAGGAACCTGAGACGGAAATCACTATTGGCTAGTTTCTGGTTCCTCGTTTCTAGTTTCTCGTTAGTTCTTCTTTGCGTCTTTGCGACTTTGCGGGAACACCCTACGGCAGCTAAGTCGACACTCGTTGCAAACTGTTGAGCTACTCTTGAGATTCGGTTCTCCCGCAAAGTCGCGAAGACGCAAAGCAGAACTAGAAACCAGGAACCAGAAACTGAAGCGAGATGGAGAGCAATCCGACATTACTATTTCTAAAGTTGATAGTCCGGAAGGTCTTCCTTGAAGATTGGGCGATGAAGCTGGTTGCGCTCGCGATCACGTTGGCGCTTTGGTTCGGGGTG
>CAMLKY010000093.1 GCA_946480545.1 uncultured Acidobacteriota bacterium | reverse complement strand
GATTTCAGGATCGCTGAGGAGAATCGTCCTCAGGTGATCGACAGTCTCGGAAACGCCGAGAATGTACCGCTTGAGATCGCGCTCCTCATCGATGTTTCGGGCAGTGTCAATCCGTTATTCGAATTTGAAAAGAAGGCGGCGGCTCAGTTTCTTCAGACCGTAATGAAGCCCGAAGATCGTGCGACGATCTTTCTGATCGGCGATAAGCCGAGTGCGGTGCTTCAAAGCGAGAATGCTACGCAGGCGGCCACTCGTCTGCAGGCGATCGTCCCATCCGGCAAGTTTACGGCTTTCTACGATACGGTCTCGGCGGCGGCGAAGTATCTTCGACAGAACGCTCCGGTGAAAAGTCTGCGTGTGATAGTCGCGCTTACCGATGGCGAGGATAACTGGAGCGATATGGTACGCGAGGCCGAGAAGGCTACATATCGTGACGTGGATATCAGTCAGCTCACCGCCGCGAAGCGGAACGAGCTTGCAGCAACAACTGACAGTGCGCACCGCGCGGCGCAGACGAAGATCTCACGCGAGCTGCAGGATGCCGATACCGTCTTCTATGTGATCAATCCGGCAGGGACATCGATAAAGCTGAACAAGATCAGCATGCGTGCACAGACCGGAATGGAGAAGTTTGCGAACGAGACGGGTGGCACATTCTTTTTGCCCGCGTTTGCTCCGACCGGCACGAAGGACGCTCTGCAGAACGCCAGCAACATGAGAAAGAACGAGGCGACGCTCGACCGTATCTTCAAGCAGTTGGCAAACGACCTGCGGGCTCAGTATCTGATCCAGTATTACTCGGAATCTGAGTTCCCCACCAACAAGTTCGTGAAACTTACCGTCGATCTCCAGAATTCGGCCGGACGGCGCGTACGTGCACGGCAGGGATATTACGTAAAGAATTAGTCGGTCGTAGAGTAGTGTTTTGCGAGGCCGTCCTATCGGGCGGCCTCGTTCTTTTGTCCGGCCGCCCTATCACAAACTCTGTGCTGGATACACCGTCAGCAGCCGTCGACCTTCGCCCATCCACGGCTTTGGGGTCGGAGTCGGCATAGCGAAAGTGCCCATGACGGTGACCGGTCGCGGTGTCGCGGCAGGTTTGGGCATAGCGATCTGCCCAACGACCTGATTCCATCGAGTGAAATATGAAACGAGAAAGACCGCACCGAAAAAGCTGAAGATCAGAGAGAGTGCCGCAGTTGCCAGGATCGTCACGCGCTCTTTGATCTTTGCCCAGCCGACCGGGCAATCTTTCGTCAAAACCGTGCCGTCGGACCGCTGGTAATAGCGAACGCACAATCGGCCTTCGGAAAGGCGGAGCAGGTTATCTGCGTCGTACCGTGTGCGGTCATCGCCCTTCATCGCGTTCCAATCCATCGAACAAGGACTCGCGACTCGTACATTAAGTGGACTCTCGAATTTCGACATAAAAAATCTCCGTTCAATCGATGGAATGAACGGAGCCGTTTACCGATTCTTGCACGAACATTCGAGCAAAAGCCGAGAGAATGATCCTTTACGGGCGTCGGTATTTGTGCGTGATCGGGCGACGGCGTCCCACGCCGATGGCGTTCTTCGAGATTATTATCGAGGGCGGAAGCTGCTGGCGCTTGAACTCGTTCGCTGGATTCTCGACCTTGTTGAGCACGCCATACACCAGCGTGGCATCATGTCCTTCGGCGATGATCTCGGCGGGTGACAGTTTCCGCTCGAAGTAGCGTTCAAGAATAGGGTCCATCAGCTCGTAAGGCGGAAGGCTGTCCTGGTCGAACTGGTTCGGGGCAAGTTCGGCGGAGGGCTTCTTGTCGATGATCGAGTTTGGAATGATCTCGCGTCCTGCCTGCGCGTTGATGTGGCGAGCGATGTCCCACACCTCGGTTTTCAGAACATCACCGAGAACGGCGAGTCCGCCGTTCGTGTCACCGTAGAGAGTGCAGTATCCGACCGCAAGCTCGGACTTGTTACCCGTCGAAAGCAGCAATCTTCCCTCTGCGTTCGAGATCGCCATTAGGATGACCCCGCGAAGGCGCGACTGCATGTTCTCAGCCGCGAGACTCTCGCCTCCTTTCGAAGGCTTGTGGAGATTCATCTGTTTCAGCAGAACTTCGAATGCATCGGAGATCGGTTCGATCCGGCTTTCGCAGCCGAGGTTTCGAATCAACTCTTCGGAATCCTTCACGCTTCCTTCCGATGAGAAAGGCGACGGCATCATTACCGAGAGCACGTTCTCGGGTCCGATCGCTTCCGCAGCCAGCGTTGCGACGAGTGCTGAATCGATACCGCCCGATAGGCCGAGCACGACTTTCTTGAATCCGTTCTTCTGCGCATAATCGCGGATGCCGAGTACAAGTGCTTGCCGGATCGCTTCACATTCGGCTCCGGTGATACCGCGCGAATCCGGACGCCCGACGTCGAGCTCGACCGTCTCGACAAACTCCTCGAAGGCCGTCGCCTGCAAAATTATGTCGCCCTCCTGATCTGCAACAAGGCTCGCTCCGTCGAAAACGATCCCGTCATTCCCGCCCACGAGATTGACGAAAATGATCGGCACCTGCTGTGCCTTTGCGCGGTGGGCGACCATATCGCAGCGGAGTTTGATCTTTCCTTTGTTGTACGGCGAGGCGTTGATCGATACAACGATGTCGGCACCCATCTCGATCACTTCATCAGCGGGGTCGCGATCGTAGAGACGATCGCTCCAGAATGTTTTGTCGTTCCAGAAGTCTTCGCAAACGACAACGCCGAGCTTCACTCCGTTGATCTCGAACAAGCGGCGCGTGTCGTTCGGCTGGAAGTAGCGCGGATCATCGAAGACATCGTATTCGGGAAGCAAAGTCTTATCAGCGAAGCCGACCAGCGCGCCGTCATGAATCACTGCAGCCGTGTTAAAGAGCCGGCGCCCGTCCTTTTCTTCGTTCGGCCTTATGGTGCCGACGACCGCCGTCAGGCCTTTGGTCTCGGGAATTATCTCCTGCAGCGGCTCGAGACATTTCGCGATAATGTCCGGGTCCTGGAACCAATCCTGCGAGGTGTAACCGTGAATGATCACTTCGGGAAAGACGATGAGGTCCGATCCATCTGCTCGAGCCTTGGCAATCGCCGCGATGACTTTCTTGACGTTACCTGCAATGTCCCCGTTCGTGGAATTTATCTGACCGATCGTGACCTTCATTGGTTAGATTTTATCAACACGCGGGGATTAGTAAATCGTGAATAGTGAATCGCGACTACCCGAGCTGAACGGTGAATGAACCGTAGCAGGCAGACTCTCAGCCTTCGTTAGGACGGATTCACTATTTACTATTGACGAGCTGTGGATCGGAACGCTTGACCATCGTGAGGCGATTGCCGCGTTCGTTGTATTTCACTTCGTCCATGATGTTGTAGATGAACAGGACGCCGCGGCCTGAGGTTTTGAAGAGGTTTTCCGGATCCAGGGGGTCGGGGATGGCGTTGACATCGAAGCCTTCGCCTTCATCTTCGATCGTGAAACGGGCTTCGGCATTGCATACGTCCGCCGCTATCCGGACGAGCTTCGTTGCATCGAACTTATTGCCATGCTTCACTGCATTGACGAATGCTTCGTCCAGGGCGACGAACAGATTGGACTGTTCCGATTTCACGACTCCGAGTTTCTCGACACGCTTCAACAGGTATTCGAGCACGATGTGCATCAGAGAAAGCGCGCTCGGCACCTCGAATTCGATAAGCTCGTGCAGGTCCTGGACGGAATCACGTTTATCGATGTGGCGAGTCTTGTAATCGAGGACGGTCGCGACAATGTCCTTAAGCTCATCCTCGTCGAAGTCTTGTCGAGCAAGACTGGCCGCCGACACCTTGAATGCCTTTATGTGCTCGGTTTCGCCATCGCACGCCGGACCGTTGCCGTTTGAGGTCGGCATCCGGGACGATTGCACATCAAGGTCGGTTATGACCACGTCGAATTGTTCAAAGTTAGGTATGTCGAGCGCACCCGCTCGAGATTCGATCTTTACGACCGAATGGCCAACCGCTGTGAAAACTTCTTCAAGGGCTGTTGCGAGGTCGTCGTGGTCGTCAATGATCAGGATCCGTCTCTGCATATAGCGGGCCGCCGCCAAAATCACTTACGACAGGTGATTTGACGTTGTTGCAAATAATAACCTGACTTGCTACTTATTTGCTATCTGTGCCCGAAGAAATCGAACAACTTTACCGGTTTGAAAGCCTTGAAAAATACAGTTTTATCGAACGGCTGACCGTTCGTGCGGCCGACCTAGTGTTCTTTGCGGCGATCAGGTCTATCGGCGCAACAATGCGCTGGGAGGTTTCGGGACAAGAGCATCTCGATTCGGTAGCGAACAGCGGCCGAGTTCCGATCTACTGTCTTTGGCACGATCGAATATTTGGGGGGACGTACTTTCTTCGAGATCGAGGGATCGTGGTCATAACCTCGCAAAGCCGTGACGGAGAATACATCGCAAGGTTCCTGCGACGCCTCGGGTTTGGCGCGATCCGCGGTTCGTCCACCCGCGGTGGCGTGAGGGCTCTGGTCGAGATGATCAGATGGATGCGTCGCGGAGTCGCAATGGCGTTCACGGTTGATGGGCCAAAAGGGCCGAGATACGTCGCGAAGATGGGAGCGGTCGTGCTTGCGAAGAAGACCGGCAACCCTATCGTGCCGTTTATCGTCGAGTGCGATCGCCACTGGACGGTCGGAAGCTGGGACCGGCTCCAGATCCCGCGACCGTTCACACGTGCAAACTTCCTGATCGGCGAACCGATCGAGGTTTCGCCGGATGCGAACGACGGCGAGCTGGAAGCAAAAAGGAAAGAGTTGCAGGCTAGGTTAGACGCTTTGGTTGACGCGGGACGACGCTGGAGTGAGGACGTCTGATGCGGGCTCCGCCACGGCCAGAAAATTGGCGGTCAATAGCACGAACGAGATCCATAGCAGATCGGCCAGCAGAAGATGTCCTATCTGCATCACGATCGGCCCGAGTGTCACGAGAGTAGCGGCTCCGAATGCGACCTGGATCAAAACAATCACCGACAGGCGGTTTGACCACCGCGTGACCGTCGGATCATTCCCCGACCGGGCCTTGAGCCAACCCGCGAAAAACATCAGGAAGACACTTGTGAGGATCGAAAGTATCGGGTGACTGATACGCAAACGTAACAGGATATCGGATGTCGCCGAGAAGTCTTTCGCGATGCCTTCGGCAAGCGTCTCGGACGGCGACAGCATGCTTCCGAGTGCGGCGAGCGACCCGCTCGTACTGACAAGTATGATTCCTGCGATCGCGACTGCCAGGAAAACCATGACCTTTGCATCGCGCACCGCGCGGATCGCTCGGCCGTCGGTCGCATACCAGGCCGTTAACGTGAGAAAGGCGAGCAGCGCGAAAGTATTGAGGAGATGCCCGACCGCCCAAAATGGTCTTGCGGCCGTCCAGGTCTCAGCCGTATTACCTGTCAGGACCAAGCCCGCTCCGACCAGAGCCTCCGTGATAATGAACACGAAGGCGAGGACAGCCGCCTTGCGTGCAGCGTGGCCTTTCCCAAACTTCCGAAAGGACCAGATCATCAATATCAACACCAGTAGAAAGGCCGGGCCCGTCGTAACCCGGTGCGAGAATTCAATTATCGTTTTGAGCTCGGGTGCCGACGGGATCACCTCGCCCTGACAGGTAAGCCAGTGCTGACCGCACCCGTCGCCCGATTTCGATGCCCGCAGGAAAACTCCCCAGAGGATAACGACGATGTTATACGCCAGCGTTATCCACGCAAACTTTGCAAATCCGGAGAGCTTTGTGTCCTGTTGCATCGCCCTGAAATTTCCTGTTTCTACGCTAAAATAGCACCTGAGTTTGCTTTATCAAATCCGGCGAGTGATTAGAATTCCTCAGCAGCCGGGGAGGGTCGAGCTACTTTACGATGAAGAAGATCCGGATCGATAAGCTGCTTACCGACACCGGTCACGCCGAATCTCGCGCCAAGGCTCAGGCGATGATCATGGCGGGGCTCGTACTCGTCGGGGAACGACGTGTCGAAAAGCCGTCCGAGACTTTCGATTCGGATGCCGCGATACGAATCAAAGGCGGTGATGCACAGTTACGCTATATCGGCCGCGGAGGGCTCAAGCTCGAGGCCGCACTGGATCATTTTGGTATCGATCCTGCGGGGTACCGGTGTCTCGACGTTGGCTCGTCTACTGGCGGATTTACCGACTGTCTGCTACAGCACGGGGCAGGTCACGTTGTCGCTTTGGATGTTGGGACGAATCAGCTCGCATGGAAGCTTCGGAGCGATCCGCGAGTCGAGGTGCGGGAGAACACGAACGCACGCACACTCGCGGCATCTGACTTCGCCGAGCCATTCGACCTGGCTGTCATGGACGTCTCGTTCATCTCAGTCACGAAGATCCTCTCTGCGCTGATTGAGGTCCTTCGTGATGGTGCAAAAATGATCGTGCTGATCAAGCCTCAGTTCGAAGTAGGCAGAGATGAGGTGGGAAAAGGTGGGATCGTGCGCGATCCGGAAAAGCACCGCCGCGTTGTCAACGAAGTGAATGCGTTCGCCGAAAGCCTCGGGCTAATAACGGTGGGCACCATTGAGTCACCCATCACGGGCGCGGAAGGAAACGTCGAGTTTCTTTCATGCTTTGAAAAACCATCAGACAAGGAGCCAACGTGGGTTGAAGGGCTTGATTATTATTATGAAGATGGCCTGATGGTTCTTACCGCCCGCTACTTGCTTAGGCGGGGATACTGTTGCGGTAACGGGTGCCGGCACTGTCCGTACGCGTCAGAGTAAGAAGTCTTCCAGCTCGTTGTGACTTGCATAACTGCGATAGGCCTCCTCCGGCTCAACGTCATCGGGGTAGCTTTCCACGATCGTTTCCTCCATATCGTCCTGCTCTGCGCCCGGCAAAGGCCCCTGCGGCAAGCCTAAGGTCGGCGGTTGTGAAGTGTGCTTGCGTGTGAGCGTCTTTGCCGCTTCGAATTTGACGGCATACCGGTCGTGGTCATTTCGAAGCCCCTCCTGCTTCTCCATCCACTTGAACAGTTCTGAGATCAGTCGTCCGGTATTCTCGTCGAGTTTCGACGATAAGCTGTAGTGGATCCACTTGCCGTCACGGCGAGCCTCGACAATGCCGGCGTTGCGGAGGTAGGCAAGATGTCGCGAGATAAGCGGCTGGCTTTGACCGAGTATCTCCATGAACGTACTCACACAAACCTCGCGATCCCGCATCAGGTTGAGAAGTCGGAGACGTGTTTTATCGCCTAGAGCGAGAAAGAGATCGGCAGTGCCC
>CAMLKY010000092.1 GCA_946480545.1 uncultured Acidobacteriota bacterium | reverse complement strand
GACTGAGAAAATAAATCCGGGGTCTGAATTTTCGGTTTTCGATTTGCGATCGCTTTGTGGGTGCTCAGGCAGAAACCCACCTCAACAGCTTGCAACCGACAAGACAATCGCAAATCGAAAATCGCAAATCGAAAATCACACCGCGCGTTAGGTCTCCGACCTGGGTGCAAAAAAACCGGCCTTGTCAGCCGGTTCTTTGATACATCATTCAGTTCAGATCTACTCGTCGCAGATCTCGCGTTCGGTCGGATAACAGGCGGTGTCACTCAGGTTCGCGACCGCGCAGAAGGCATCGACACGCGATGTGTCCATCAGGATGTTTCTCGACGGCACAAGACAATCCCACTCGTAGCCGTTCTCTTCCATCTCCTCAACCACCTGCCTGGCCTCGCGCGTTGGTAAATTGATCGGTCGAACCGAAAGAAGGAGTGCCGTGACACCCGACACGATCGGAGCCGCCATCGACGTTCCGGACCACATGCCGTAACGGCCGCCCGGCAGAGCGCTCACGATATCCTCACCCGGTGCGACGTTGCGCACCCATCTTTCATCCCCCGACGTCGCGTTTGCCATCGTGGAAAAAGCCGACAGCCTGTCGTACCTCGTGCTCGATCCAACACTCAGGATATTGTCGTCCTGGAATGTTCGCTCACCGGCCGGAAATGTCTTGGTCGACCCATTTCCGATCTGACCGCCATTACCTGCCCCGGCTACGGCAATGATCGTTTCATCCTTACACTCGGGAAAATCCTGCTCTCCGGCAAGTATCGGAACGCCTGCACATCCATGAAGGAGGTCTTTAACAAATTCATTGCTCTGAGTCGCCGCGACTTCCTGCGGGTAGCCGAAACTGATGTTGACCACATCGGCGCCGTGGGTCGCTGCCCAGATCAACGCGTCCTTGACCTTCCAAAGATCACTCTCGCCATTCTCGTCGAGAACACGGATCGGCATGATCTTGGCTTCCGGTGCGACGAGAGCCACAATGCCCGCGACGTGGGTCCCATGACCGTACGTTGGGTTCACCCGGAGCATGCCCACTTCACTCGGATCGTTATCGTTCTCGACGAAGTCGTAGCCGGGAACCAGCTTTCCGGCGAAGGCAGGATGATTGAGGTCGATTCCGGTATCGAGTACCGCAACAACGATCGGACGCGGCTGCTGGCCGACCGGCGGGTTATTCATGTATCCCTTCGTTATCGCATGCGCCTGACCAAGGCGGATCCGGTCCGGAAACCACTGCTTGGCGTAGCCCTTGGCGCTACCGCCGATCGCCCATGAACGGCCGATCGCCCACGACCTTCCGAGCGTCCATGGGAGACCTTCCTTTTCCACGACCTTTAACTTACGGTTGGTTTCTCGTTCGAGGATTCGAGTGTCGCCCTGCATCGCCTGCGCGATCTGGCAGGGCGTCTGGGAATTATCATCGCGGATACGCATCCGGTAGGTCGGTGGAATTCCGACCTGATCGATCGGCGTCGGCTCAAGCCCGTACTGTGCAGCCACGGCCGGAAGATCGGCCTGATTGGCCAAATCGAGCAGGATCTGTTGCGGGACAGCATCACAGGGTGGCGGCGTCTGGGCGACGGCACCCGAGGACAGCATCACAAAAGCGATGGCTGCCAGTGGGATACTTGATCTCAAAACATTAGTCAAAATAGCCATTCCAACACCTCGGCAACTTAGGTCTTGCCCCAACACAGTGTGGTGAAAATCCCTAAAAAGACAGCCTTCTATGAGTTTTTTTCAGGCGATCGCGAAAAAAGGTGACCAGTAATATGGGTGCTCGCCGCGATCGATGAACCTTCTCTGAGCAATCCTTAAAGATGCTGAAACGCCGAGTCCGCGTTGCAGATTAGAATACAGGTCCTCCATCAAACTGGTGGTCGCCTTATCGTTCACCGTCCATAGGCTCAAGACGAGCGATTTCGCACCTGCCGAGAGAAAGCCGCGGGCGAGCCCGAGTATCTCTTCCCCGGCAAAAACCTCGCTAAGACCGGTTTCGCAAGCACTGAGAGTGACCAGCCGTGCCTTTAACTTTCGCGAGCATACGTCGCGGACGGTTACCCATCCGTCGGCGAGATGAAGGCTGGAGAACATCGGATTATCCGGCCGGAACTGGCCGTGGCACGCGAGATGGATCAGATCATTGCGAGGAGCGTTCGCTTGGAACGCGCCGAACGTCGCGCGGCGGCCTGTAAACTTTGCGGCGGACGGGAGCTGCCGGGCGAGCGTGTCTATTTCGCGGTCGGCCAGCGGGATCTTCTCATCTGCGAATGACATCAGGAGGGCACTCGTGATCGGGCGCGCACCGCGGGCCGAATCGAGGTGCTGCCAAACTGCGGCACTCGGTGCACATACTACTTCTCGTAACTCGGTCACGTATCGTCCGTCACTGACCAGGGCATGAAATGGGACGTAGTTCATCGCGCCCGCCGGGACGATGACCATGTCCCTACCGCCGATATGTTCCGCCATCGGCGCCAGGAGTTTTGAATAAAGCTTTTCGAGATAGGCGTCCGCCCTCGATTTCAACTGTGACGCGAAAGGCTTGATCGCATCACCTCCAAAACGAAGCGTTCCAAACTGAAAGTGCAGACCCCCGAGCATCGACATTACTTCCTCGTGACTGGCGAGATCGGCGACATACCGAAGCCCGTTGCCGTCGACAACGAATGCTGAATAGACATCGTCAAAGAGCAAAAACTCGATCATCACCTTTTCAGTGCCGAGTCTCCGTTGGAGAAGTGGCAGATCGATCTCAAAGCCCGACGCCGCTGTTTCCTTTGCTCGCACCGCGCTCGCCGCCCTAAGCGACGCGGTCGCGACATCGCGTTCACGCCGGCGTATCTCTTTCTGGATCCGGGCGATCTCGTCTTCGTCGGTCGAACGGTCGAGACGGCTGTAATACCAGTTAAGCTCTTCGCGCACCTGGGTGTCGCCATCGAGTGCGACCGCCTTTTTCGATGTGATCCCTTCGAGTAACGACCGCGCACGCGAGCGTTCGACGCAAGCGAACGCGTCCTCAAACCTCCCTTCGCGGAGATAGAGTTTGGTCAGATTCTCGTAAGGAGCGAGCGTCTTCGCGAGAAATGCCATCCGGAACTCTTCCCCGGGCAGCGGAGCACGCGTTGCCTCAACGGACCGGATGGCATTGCGAAAAAACTTCTCGGCCCGACGTACATCTCCGTTCTCGCTCGCGAGGACCCCGAGCGACGTCATTGCCGCCTGTGCGACCGGCGACTGCTCGCCTTTGATCGCACGCTTCATCGTCTGTTCCAACAACGCTTCTGCGGCGTTTCGATCGCCGAGTTTCGACAGCAGATCGGCACGTATCCATCGAGCTGAAAGAATGAGTCGCAGGTTCTCGCTCGACTCGATCGCCGGTGCAGCGGCGTCGAGGAGCTCCATCGCCCGCTTATATTTCTTTAGTCGGGTTTCTACGAGCGCGCGTCGGAGATCGACACCGGCCGCGGCGATCTCATTCTTCTCCGCACGAAATAAAGAGGCCGCATCCTTCAACATCCGCTGCGTCGGCTTCAGGTCCCCGGTTGCAAGAAGCACGCGTCCGAAGTTGGCTCTTGCCCGGGCCTCTTCAGCCCGCATCTTGAGCGATCGAAGAGTCGGGATCAGCCGCGAGTAAAGTTCCGCGGCCTCGGAGTTCAGATTCAGCTCGGCATAGATATCTGCGATCTCAAGCTCCGCGATCGCGGATTGATGCGGCATCGCGAGCTTCTCGTATTTCTGACGCGACAGCTCGAGCCGGCGCAACGCGTCCGCGTAACGGCCTCGGAACAATGCGAGGTTTCCCATGCTCGCCTCGATCTCCGCGACCGTGAGATTCATTCGAGCGGTCCGTGCTCGCTCGAGCGCGCGCGTGTAGAACTTCTCGGCACGATCGAAATCGTTCAGCTCGGCATACGTATTCGCGAGCCCATTCTCGGCCATCGTCTGCCACGACGTTTCACCCAGCTTTGCGAATCGTTTGTAGGCCGAGAGGCAATAGCGTTCGGCAAGACGATACTGGTCGCGACGCGAGACGATGTTGCTGAGGTTCATCTCGATCTTTCCCGCCGCCAACGCGTCGCGGTACCGCTCAAAAATTTGCAGCGCCTTCTCGCCGGTCCGTTGAGCTTCGTCATAGCGGCCGAGCATCGCGAGCGCGATCAGTTTTGCGACCTGGGGCTGCGCCGATTCGTGTTCGAGCCCGAGCCGCGACAAGAGCCTCGACGCGTGGTTGAGGTGGGCGACCGCATCTTCGAGCTTTCCGCGGGTTATAGCGGCGATACCCTCGACCCACGATCGCATCGCCTCTGTTTCGTTGGATGGGGAATATGAGGTCAGCACACGTAACGCCGCGGCGACGCGCCGGGCAGCGGCAGGATCGGATGTCCATACGCGATAGCACTCGTCTTTCAAGGCACGCGCGAGTCGTTCATCGGCAAGCTTTCGATTGGCCGTTAGGAGCTCTTTTCTCTGGCGGTCGCTTGCGGCATCGACCAGCCGTGTCGCGAGCGTCGATCGCTTCATTGTTACGGGACTGTCGATGACAGTTTAGCAAATGAAAAAAGAGCGGAAACCCCTGTTCGGGCTTCCGCTGTAGTCGGTGGTGTTGGAGGAGGATTTATTCGATATTGATCGTTCTCAGACTGATCTCGACATCGTCGCGACGGATAAGCAGCTCGTAACGCCCCGCCGGGACTTTCTCGAATACGAACTCACTGGCGTCGGATGCGACGGTCTCAAGCCTACGCTCGTCCTCGTGCAGCACGAGATTGGCTCCGGCGAACTCTTCGCCCAGGATCTGGCCTCGGACGATAAAGTCGGGACCGGAAGGCTCGATCCGCAGGTCGATCGCGTTGTCTTCAGCCTTGAAAAGCATCTGGCGAACCTGTGTCGTCGATGCTGACCGTTCACCGAAAGCGGCTTTACCTGGAGCGAGCTCCATCTGCAGCACCGCAGCGAGCCGTCTTACGAGAGATACTTTGGGTTCCGCGGCACGCGACCTGAAGAGGTTGCTGGCCCAGCGGATCGAATCGGCGGGTGCGTCCGTTGAATCATCCCGCCGCATCAGCTCGATTATGTTTAGAAGATTTTGTTCCGTACTCATCATCTTTTGCAGCAAATCGCCGCCTCAACTGAACAGTGCTTTAACGAACCGGATAAAGACACCAAAGTTAAAGTTTTATCTCAACCAACATCCGCCCCATATTTGCTACCGGCTCAGCAGCTTCTCCAGCTTCTTCAAACAACGCGACCGTAACGGGCTGATACTGGTTTCGCCGACGCCGATCTCGCTTGCTACATCCGCGTAACTCGCCGCAGTTACCCTTAGATACAACATCGATATTATTTTCTGGCACCGCTCCTCGAGCTGTCCGAGGGCGGTCCGGATCAGATGCTGCTGCTCCAATTCGATTAGAGCCTCGTCTGCCAGCGGACCCTTGTCCGTCAGCTTCGCCATTTCGAACTCCATCTCTTCCTCGCTCTCAAGCGAGTGAAATCCCTTTGAGCCCCGCACCGTCGCCCAAGTCTTGAATTTCGCCGTCGTAACGATCCAGGACCGGATCTTATCCGGCTGCTCGATCTCGTCCAGCTTCTCGAACAGTGTCAGAAACACCTCCTGAAAAACATCTGAGGCCTGTTCTTCGGTTAGACCCGCTCGGCGGGGCACGGCATAGATCAGCCGTTGGTACCGCCGCACAAGCTCGTCCCACGCGTTCTGGTTTCCCTCGCGGCATTCGCGCACGAGGTCTGCATCCGAGCGAGCAAGCGCCGATGCCGGAAATTCCGTGGTGAGGCTCTTGGCCTGGCTAACCTTCATTAGACAGTTAATTTTCAAACAGAAAGCACTCTTACCGCAATGCGCGGCGGAGGTCTCTGTGGTAACATTCGGTTCCTGTATCACTGATGCTTTGGAATGAAAGGGCCGTTCGATGGCGGCTTTTTTTTGCTCGCAATGGATAAATTTCGAATCAGGGGCGGCCGGCCGCTTAGAGGCAAGATCGAGATCGGAGGCGCGAAAAACTCTGCACTGCCATGTCTTGCGGCGACACTTCTTTCGGCGGAAACCGTAACACTGCACAACGTTCCCTACGTAAAGGACCTGATCACACAGCGCCGCCTCCTGGAAGATCTCGGTGCGACTGTTCTCACGCCCGAGCTTCGCACGCATAAGGTCACCGCGAACAATATCCAGCTCTACGAAGCCCCCTACCACCTTGTAAAAACAATGCGTGCGAGTGTTCTCGCGCTTGGACCGCTCCTGGCTCGATTTGGACAGGCGAAAGTCAGCCTGCCCGGTGGCTGCGCTATAGGCACACGACCCATCGATCTGCATCTGAAAGCCTTTGAACAGCTCGGTGCGACAGTCTCGCTCGAATCGGGGGATGTTATTGCGCGAGCTCCGAATGGTCGTCTGAAGGGGGCCGATATCGGCTTTGAGAAAGTCACCGTCACGGGGACCGAGAATGTGATGATGGCCGCTGCGCTCGCGGAAGGCCGGACCGTGATCCGAAACGCCGCACAAGAGCCGGAGATCGACGATCTCGCCGAGCTTCTCAACAAGATGGGTGCCCGGATCAAGGGTGCTGGCACACCGGTTATGGAGATAGAGGGGGTTGAGGCGTTGGGTGGGGCCGAGCATACCATCATCCCGGATCGAATCGAGACAGGCACGTTCATCGTAGCCGCAGCGATAACCGACGGCGAGCTCGAGGTCAAAGGCTGTAATCCGGACCACATCCGGGCGGTGATCGCCGCACTTCAGGGAGCGGGCGTCGATATCGAGGAGTTGAATCCAAGTACCCTGCTCGTCAGGCGGTCTCCGGGAGGCTTGAAAGCAAACGATGTGACGACCGAACCGCATCCAAAGTTTCCGACGGACATGCAGGCCCAGTACATGGCATTGATGACGCAGGCTGAGGGTGTTTCGAAGATCACCGAAACGATATTCGAGAACCGCTTCATGCATGCGTCTGAGCTGATCCGAATGGGTGCCGACATCGCGATAGCCGGGAATACGGCGACGGTCCGCGGCCCCCGGCAGCTCACAGGAGCCCCGATCCAGGCGTCGGATCTCCGTGCATCGGCTTCGCTGGTGCTGGCTGCTTTGTGTGCGAATGGTGAAACGATGATCGACCGCGTCTATCACATCGATCGAGGTTATGAAACGATCGTCCGAAAGCTCCGATCGCTGGGTGCGGAGATCGAGCGGCTGTCGGATAATCTCGCGACGGTGCCCGATGAGGCTGTGGAGGCTGCATGAAAGTCGACGATTGTATATTTTGCAAGATCGCCGCGGACGAG
>CAMLKY010000091.1 GCA_946480545.1 uncultured Acidobacteriota bacterium | reverse complement strand
TCGAGACAGCCAGTTCGCAAGAGGCATCGAGCGCCGCGTAGTAGATCTCTTCCTGTATCTTTGCCGAGATCTTTCTCGCTTCAGGAGAATCAAACGGCAGACGCAACTGGAAGAAAACGTCCTGTAAACCCATCAACCCGAGCCCGATGTTGCGCCAGCGATTGTTCGAATCTGCCGTGCTTGGGATCGCATAGTAGTTGAGATCGATGACACGATCGAGTTGTCGTACGGCGAGCCTTACATTCTTGTGAAGCTTGGTGTAATCGACCTCGCCGTCTTTTACGTAACGCGAGATATTGATCGAGCCGAGATTGCAGACGGCAGTTTCCTTGTCCGAAGTGACCTCGATGATCTCGGTACATAGATTCGAAAGATGGACGACGTTCTCGGGCTTCGCGGTCTGATTCGACTTCAGATTCGCCGCGTCCTTAAAGGTCATCCAACCGTTTCCGGTCTGCGCCATCGTCCGCATCATCTTTGCGTAGAGGTCGCGTGCCTTGACTTGTTTCACGTACTTGCCGGCTTCTTCGGCTTCGAGATATGCGACATCGAATTCTTCTCCGTAGAGATCGGGAAGATGCGGTACCACCTTCGGGTCGAATAACGACCACGGCCCGTCGGCCTCGACACGACGCATGAATAGATCGGGGATCCAGTTCGCTATGTTGAGATTGTGAGTACGCCGGGCTTCGTCCCCGGTGTTGTCGCGCAGCTCCAGGAAGTCTTCGATGTCTGCGTGCCAGGTCTCGAGATACACGCAGCACGCACCTTTTCTTTTGCCACCTTGGTTTACGGCTGCAACGCTTGAATCGAGGGTCTTCAACCACGGCACGATGCCGTTCGAATGACCGTTGGTTCCCCGGATCAACGATCCCTGTGCGCGGACGCGATGGTATGCGATACCGATACCGCCCGAGAATTTCGAGAGCATCGCAACATCAGAGTACTTGCGATAGATGCTCTCTAGACTGTCTTCCGGTGAATCGAGAAGGAAGCAGCTAGAGAGCTGTTCATGCTTGGTTCCCGAGTTGAAAAGCGTCGGCGTCGAGGGCACATACTCCAGGGACGAAAAAAGATTGTAAAGCTCGACCGCCTCGGCCGGCGTTTCGGAAAGGCCGCAAGCAACACGCATCCAGAAGAACTGCGGGGTCTCGATGACGTCACGCGTCACGGGATTCTTGAGAAGATAACGATCGTAAACCGTGCGGATACCAAAGAATTCAAACAGATCGTTGCGGGTCTGGTCGATCGCGTCGTTCAACTTGCGGCTATTTTCCGAAACGAAGGCGGCGACGCGAGTGCCTATGAGACCTTCGCGTACGCCGAAAGCGATTGATTGGGAGAAGGAGTGAATTTCCTGATTGCGGACTTCCTTTTCGATGTACTGGTTCAGGAGCCGCGCGGCGAGCCGCGAGTACTCGGGCTCTTCGAATATCAGACTCGCGGAGGTCTGGATCGAAAGCTTATCGAGCTCTTTCGTTGTCGCTCCGTCGTAGAGTCCGCTGATGGTCTTGGTCGCGATGCGCATGACATCGACATGCGGAAGGTTCGGCGTGCAGCGCGAGATCGCCCGGACGATCTTGTTGATGTCGACGGGCTCGAACGATCCGTTACGCTTGCGGACGCGCATCGTTGTCTGCGTGATGTTTTCGGTTTGTCTCGCGGCGGCGGTTGAGGTTTGTCCGATGTAGGTGTCCATATTATCTAAGAGGTTCCTCGTCAAGATTCCGAATTCAGTCGACAGTGCGTCCCGAAGAAGATGCAACCGGACGCGAGACACACGTGTGCCCCAATCCCGCAAGCTTCTCACAAGCTTCGGTCTAAACCCCTTGGTGGTGTTTGGTATTGAAAAGGGCCTTATGCAAGGCGATTCCTACCGGCTGCCCGAGCCCTGGTTGAAGGGCCATAGTGGATAAGCAGCCATCGTTCCCCATTACTACTCGCGGGGCTGCAGCGGCAAATCGATGCCTGAAATCAAATTCTAAAAGACCAAACTTTCCGAGCGCTACTTCCTAGTGGGTATTGACTATATGGTAGTGACTCACCTTTGTCAACACAAAATATAGTGGTTAATGGCTAGGCGAGAAAATCCCGATTTTTACAGGCCGAAAGCCGGTACGGCTTGCTTATTCGGCACCGATCGAAGGTTGTGAAGGTTACCAAGGGAAACAAAAAGTTAACACCCGGAAGGGAGAGTTCCTGGTTCCGAGTTTCTAGTTTCTAGTTTCTAGTTCCTGGTTTCTAGTTCCTGGTTCGAGTTTCTAGTTTCTGGTTTCTAGTTTCTAGTTTCTGGTTTCTAGTTCTCCTTAAGACTCGCGGCTTTGCGAGAAAACCCATTTCGACGGTGGCTCAACAGATTGCAATGAGTGTCGCGTTCACTATCGTGGTGTTCACGCAAAGCCGCGCCGCCGCAAAGACGGAACTAGAAACCAGGAACTAGAAACTAGAAACTCGGAACCAGGAACTAAGACTAGAGATTGATCACAAGTCCGTCGTAGGCGAATTCTACGTTTGGCGGCAGGAGTTTTGAATCTCGCTCGTAGAGTACGTCGTGATTGAGGTGCGTCAGGAATGCGCGCTTGGGCTTTATGCGTTCGATGTACTCGAGAGCTTCGTTCAATCCGAGATGGGTTGAGTGCGGTCTGATTCGAACGCAGTCCAGAACCAGCACTTCGAGGTCCTGCAGGCCGGCGATGGTCTCTTCCGAAATAAAATTCAGATCAGTTGCATACGCAAAATCGTTGAACCTGTACGCGATCACGGGCAGCTTTCCATGGATCACTTCCAGCGGCGTGATCTCGAGGCCTGCGCCGATACAGAACGGCGCTTTTGCGTGTACCACGTGCGGAATTAGTTGCGGCAGTCCGCCGCCGAAATGTACCGGTTGAAATATGTACTGGAAGATACGTCGCAGATCGATCCACGCGATCTCATTCGCGAAGATCGGCATGGCACCGTAACGAAAGTTGAGAGGCCGGATATCGTCGAGGCCAAAGACGTGGTCGACGTGACAGTGAGTGATGAGTACCGCATCTATCCGTTCGATCTTTGCCCGTAGTGCCTGCTGCCGAAAATCGATCGACGTATCAACGAGGATCTTGCTGCCCTGGTGCTCGACCAAAATCGAAACACGCAGACGTTTATCGCGAGGGTCATCGGAAAGACACGTTTCACAGTCGCAGGCAATGGACGGAACGCCCGTCGAGGTGCCGGTGCCGAGAAATGTAACTTTCATCGAATGTAATTCTAACGCAGAGACCGCGGAGACGGCAGAAAGGCAGGAAGCATTCTGCGATCTCCGCGGTCTCTGAGCTAAGGATCTATTTCTTTCCCAGAATGTCCGCGTTTGAAAATTTCTTGGCCGCTTGTGCCTTCAGCTTGTCTTCGGTTGCACGAACCACGGTCACATACTGCATACGAAGATCGGCGAGCAGTCCGTCGAGAAGACGTGCTTCCTGCGGGTGAAGATTTCCTTTAGTCTTCTCCCTTATCATGCCGAGAACATCAAGCCAGTACTTACCGGTCTCGAGATCGAGCGATCGTTGTCCGGTCGCGGGGTGTGGTACGGCGCCCAGCGATGCAGCCGCGTTGGTCGCGAGCGTCGAAAGAAAATTGACAAAGCTCGCCGGGTCGTCGGCACCCGGAATATCATCCTCGGCGTCGGCGTCTCCCGCAGGCTCAGATGTGAACCCCGCGCTCTCATCAGATTCCGCAAACGGCTCCGCAGCTTCTGTTTTCGCGGATGTCGATTCCGCTGCTTTCTCAGCCTTCGGCTCGTCCAACACCACACCCTCGCGCACTGAACCGTCCGCATTGAACTTGCGTCTGTCCGCGACTTTGAAAGTAACCTCTTCAGCCTGGTCGTCTCGTCCGATCATAAAATCAATATTATGTCTTGATAGTAGCAATTCGTGGCAGTCCGAGTCTATGGAGTCTGTCGAATCGAGACTCGATAGACTCATAGACTCAATAGACTCATAATACGTGCATGTCCAGATCATTCGATGAGCTTGTAGCGGTCATGGCACGGCTGCGGGCACCGGGCGGGTGTCCATGGGACCGTGAGCAAACTTATGCATCGCTGTCCCAGTATCTCCTGGAAGAGGCATATGAAACATTCGACGCTATCCAGGAAGCCGATTCCACAGGCGATACGACGAACCTTCGCGAAGAGCTCGGTGACCTCCTTCTTCAGGTGATATTTCATTCGACGATCGCATCTGAAAAGGGCGATTTCACGATCGACGACGTCGCCGACGGCGTGGTGCAGAAGCTCGTGCTTCGTCATCCACATGTCTTTGGGGATAAAAAACTCGAGCACGCTCAGGATGTGCTCGACAACTGGGATGAGTTGAAAGCAAGCGAACGGAAAGCGTCGGGAAAAGCTGTGCGCAAGCTCGAGTCGATCCTTGATGAAGTACCGATTCATTTTCCCGCTCTTCTTGAGGCTTTGAAGCTGACAAAACGGGCTTCCAAGGTCGGTTTCGACTGGAAAGAGACGTCCCAGATCTTCGAAAAAATTGAGGAAGAGATCGCCGAGATTCACACAGCTATAGCCAAAGAGGATGCTGCTGAGGTAGAATCCGAAATCGGCGATTTGCTTTTCGCAGTCGTTAATCTCGCACGAAGACTTGACATAGAACCCGAAACAGCCCTAAAAAGGTCTAATCGTAAATTCCGGCGGCGTTTCCGATTTATTGAAAAGGAGCTAGAATCGGCGGGCAAAAGGATTGGGGAGTCTGAACTGGAAGAAATGGATGCTCTCTGGAACATTGCCAAAGCAAATTGATGCTCGATAGGCCGTCAGACACCAGAATCTTCAGTTTAGATACATTAAAGTTTTATAGGAGGACCTCTAATGATGAGCAAGGATCGCTCGATTTTTTCGCAACTGACAGTGTTTGTCCTGACGATCGCTATCGTCGCCTGTCAGACGACGTTTGTTTTCGCGCTCCCTGATAAAAATTCGCTTGCCGGTGAGATCACCGTAACAGGCACGGCCGCGGGTGGCGAGAAGCCATTCGTTCTGGTCAACGGCGATCCGTCCTTTAGTGGCCGGACGTTCCTGTCTAATGGAACGATCGCTACGACCGAGACAACTTCAGCCAGCATCGACTTCGGAAAGGTTGGACGTGTCAATCTCGGACCGGGCTCGACCCTCACCCTCAACGTTTCCGACAACAGCATCACCGGCGTCCTTTCGACCGGAACTGTTCGCGTCGCCAACAGCGAAGGTGTGGCGGTCAAGATCACCACGCCGGATGACAACATCACTAACGAAGGCAATGCCGCAAGCAGCTTCACAGTAAACGTGGCCGCCGACCGTTCGACTGTAGCCGCACAGAGCGGTGCTGTTCGTTACCACAACGGTGCCTCACTCGCACAGGATGACGACGACGATGACGACGATGACGGTAACATCTGGATCCCGATCGTCGTGATCGGCGGTGCTATCGGCGCAGTCCTCGTCTTCACAGTGTTCGACGATGACGACGAGATCGTCAGCCCCGTTCGTTAATTAGCTGGTTTCTCTTTTAAGTTAAGGCCGTTGGTTTTAGAAACCATCGGCCTTTTCTTCATGTTTGTTTTCAATGCGCCTCCAGTGCTCCGTCACTACTACCAAAAATTCTCCCATCTCTAATTGCCTGACAACCCTGTAATTTGCTTCCTCTGGAACATTGCTTGCGCCTCGTATGCGAAGCGGCGATTCGCGCCTTTTGAAAAGAATATTGAGCAAGGGAGGTACTAGTAAAAAGTGAGTAAATATAAATTTGTTTTGATCGCTCTGACGATCCTTTCTCTCGGTCTGACTGCGCTGGCGCAGGAGACCAAGGTTGTAACGAAGACTGAGGTTACGCAGAATCCTGACGGCACCTACACAGTGATCGAGTATCCGGTCGGGAAAGAGGTTACGGTCAACCTTATGCCACTGACGACCGTGACGGGTTCGACGGGCGTCGCTCGTGTGATGCGGGCCGCGGATGGGACCAAGGTCTGGGTCGATCTCACCGGCGTTCCAGGCACGACTACCAACATGTATGCCTATGCAGTGGATCCAGCCGGCGTTCCGACGTTGCTTGGTCCGATCAGTGTCCAGGGCGGAATAGCCAAAGCTGAATTCTCAACACCGATGAACCAGTTCATGCTTGTACTTTCGCCGACTGAAGGTTTGACGGCTATCGATACGGCGACGCCGGTCTTCTACCGCAGTGCGCTACCGAGCGGATATGCTGTAGTGCCGAAACGCGTGTCGGAGAATCGTGTGGTCGCGGTAGCGCCGTCGGTCGTCAGCCGTGAGCCCGCAGCGTATGAAGTTCCGCTGCTGAACGTGGGCACGTTCGGCGATAACGAGCGCGAAGTAAAGATGAAATTCGGCGGCGAATTGACGGGCCTTGAAGCGAAGGCGTATATCAAGCGGAGCAAAGGGACCACGAAGGTCCGCATGCATTTCGATGATATGAACAAGGTTCCGAAGAACAAGCGATTCACCTTGTGGACGTATTCGCCAGACGGCCAGTACGCAAAGCTTGGTCAGGTGATCAACTCGGGCAAGCGTGACGAAGCTGCGATCCGAAGCGAAACCTCGCTCGCGGACTTCGGACTCTTTGTGACCGCTGAGGATGCTGATGTGATGATTCCGACGAGCCGGACCTATTCGGTCTTCACGGTCTCGCCGTAACAAGCACGGTCGATGCATTCGAGACGAAGCACGGGGCCTACGGGCCCCGTTCATTTTTTTGGAACTCATCGGCGCTGGAATCTGATACATCGATCCGAGACGAGAAAGGTAATGCGCGCCGATTCATTTCAAAAACCGGCGAAAAGGCGGCGGTATGGTTCTTGCAGTACAGAGAAAAACCATACCGATTTATTACGCTCGTTAGAGGTGAACGGGGATTACTGTCGTCAGTGACGGCAAGAATAAGGAGAGATTTATAAAATGGCGAATCCACAGAACAGACAAAGCGGCACAGGCGGAGGAAAAGAGAACCCGTCGAACAAGAATACCGAGGCCGGCACCGCCGGCTCGATGACAGATACTTCGACACGTCAGACATCGACTACATCATCTGCACAGTCGTCGCCCGGGACTTCGGCACAGCCCTCAACCCCGATGACGTCCTCCGGTACTGCCGGTGGCGGTGGCGGTGTGACAGGGGCTGCAACCGCGACTGCCCGGAGCTTTATCGACCAGGCCAAGGAGACGGCCGGACAAGCTTACGAGGCGGTTACCGACAAAGCTACTAGAAAGCTGGATGAACAGAAATCCACGCTTACCGATGGTCTGACGACCGTGGCGGACAGTGTCCGCCAAGTGAGCGGAAATCTGGGCTCGGCACAGACTGACAGCGGATTGGCGGAAGCCGCGGCGAAGTA